>NZ_BAAAPF010000502.1:0-3263 GCF_039531005.1 Streptomyces synnematoformans | reverse complement strand
CTCGCCGGGCGGCTGGCGGCGGCGCTGCCCAGGCGGCGCGGCGCGCGGCTGGGCGTGCTGGGCGGGGCGGTCGCCGTGGCGGCGGCGCTGGTGCTGGCGGTCGTGAACCCGTTCGGCGGCGGCGACGACGCGCCGGAGGGCTGGCGGACGTACGACGAGACGGAGCAGCTGAAGGCGTCGCTGGCGGTGCCGGAGGACTACAAGCGCAGCGTCGACGAGGGCACGGTCACGTACTCCGACCCGGGCGGCATGCCCCGGCTGTGGCTCACCCGCGCCGCCGGCCGGGAGGACAGCGCGCTGCGCGAGGCCAACAAGGCGCGCGAGTGCGACACGGGCGACGAACTCGGATGCACCGCGCTGGGCGACGATGTCGAGGGCACGGTCAAGGAGCACGACTACCGGGGCAGGGACGCCGCCGAGCTGACCGTGACCTGGACGGAGGACGCGGGCTTCGAGACCGAGGCCAAGCTGCGCCGGCGGGAGTTCTTCTACGTCAACGACGACAACATCGGCTGGCACCTGACCGTGGAGATGCCGGCCGCGGGCGAGGGCAAGCGGGACGGCGAGCGGATCTTCGACGGCGTCGTCGACTCGCTGGAGATCCAGGACATGTGACGGACGCGGCACCGCCCCGGGCGCCGGGCGGAGCCGCGGTGCAGGCGAGTCGCCCTCGCCCTCGCCCTCGCCGTCGCACGTATGAGCCAGCAATCGCTGGCGGAATTCGGTTACCGGCAGGTATCCAAAGGGGTCGCCGGGGTCCTACCCTCGGCCTTATGACGGAGACCGCCGCAGGCAACCCCACCGCTACCGCTTCCGCCGGCGCCCGCACCGCCGCCGCCGTCGCCGCCGAGTTCGTCACGCCCGCGCTCGTCGAGCGCCTGACCCGCGGCGTCACCGGCTCCGGCACCGTCGCCGTCCACTCCCCGCTCACCGGCGAGGCGCTGGCCGAGGTGCCCGAGGCGGGGCCCCCGGACGTCGTCGCCGCGTTCGAGCGCGCCCGCGCCGCGCAGCGCGCCTGGGCGGCCAGGCCGGTACGGCAGCGGGCCGCCGTGCTGCTCCGCTTCCACGACCTGCTGCTGCGCGACCAGGACGAGGTCCTCGACCTCGTGCAGCTGGAGACCGGCAAGGCGCGGCTGCACGCGCACGAGGAGGTGCAGGCCGTCGCCCTGGCCGCCCGCCACTACGGCCGCCGCGCCCCCGCCTACCTCGGCCCCAAGCGGCACACCGGCGCCCTGCCGACGCTGACCCGGGTCACCGAGCTGCGCCACCCGCGCGGCGTCGTCGGCCAGATCGCGCCCTGGAACTACCCGCTCGAACTCTCCGTCGGCGACGCCCTGCCCGCCTTCGCCGCCGGCAACGCGCTCGTCATGAAGCCCGACTCCAAGACCCCGCTGACCGCCCTGTGGGCGCGCCGGAAGCTGGTCGAGGCCGGGCTGCCGGAGGACGTGTGGCAGGTCGTGGTCGGGCCCGGCGGCGTCGTCGGCCCCGAGGTCGTCCGGCACGCCGACTACGTCTCCTTCACCGGCTCCACCCGCACCGGCCGCGAGGTCGCCCAGGGCGCCGCGGCCCGGCTCGTCGGCGCCTCGCTGGAGCTGGGCGGCAAGAACGCCATGCTGGTGCTCGCCGACGCCGACGTGGAGAAGGCGGCGGAGGGCGCGGTGCGCGCCGCGTTCGCGTCGGCGGGGCAGCTGTGCATCTCCGTCGAGCGGCTGTACGTGCACGAGTCGGTCGCCGACGCCTTCCTGGCCCGCTTCGTCGCGCGGACCCGGGCCATGCGCCTGGGCAACACCCTCGGCTACGGCGCCGACATGGGCTCGCTCGTCAGCGGCCAGCAGCTGGAGACCGTCACCCGGCACGTGGAGGAGGCGGTCGGTAAGGGCGCGGAGGTGCTGGCCGGCGGGCGGCCGCGGCCGGACGTGGGCCCGTACTTCTACGAGCCGACGATCCTCGACGGCGTCGAGCCCGGCATGACCGTCTGCGACGAGGAGACCTTCGGGCCCGTCGTCTCCGTCTACCGCTTCCGCGACGAGGACGAGGCCGTCGACCGCGCCAACGCCACGCCGTACGGGCTCAACGCCAGCGTGTGGACGAAGGACGGGCGGCGCGGCCGGCGCCTCGCGGCGCGGCTGCAGACCGGCACGGTGAACGTCAACGAGGGCTACGGGGCCGCGTACGGCAGCGTGCAGGCGCCCATGGGCGGAATGAAAGACTCCGGGGTCGGCCGGCGGCACGGCTCGGAGGGGATCCTCAAGTACACGGAGTCGCAGACGGTGGCGCAGCAGCGGGTGGTGCCGCTGGCGCCGTTCACGCTGGGGCCGCTGCGGTACGACGACGAGGGGTACGCGGCGTTCATGAGCCGCGGGCTGCGGGCGCTGAAGGCGCTGCGGTTCCGCTGAGGCCGCCGGGCCGCTGAGGGTGCCGAGAGGGCCGAGGCGGCCGAGGCGGCTGAGGTGCGGGGTGCTGCGCGGTCGGCGGGCGGTTTGCCGCTGCGCGCCCGGTGCGGGTGCGGGGTGTACCGGTGCGGGGACGGCCGGCCCCCGGGCGTCCCCGGGGGCCGGCCGCATCCCTGTCGTGACCGGGCTGCTGTCCCCTGCCGTCCGGTCACCGCGCCCGGCTCAACGAACCGGGTGCGGTGACGGTCACGGAACCCGGGCGCCGACCGGGTGACTGGTTAGAACGGGTTTGCCCCCGGCTGCCCCTCGTGCCGAAACCGTTCTGTGACCGGATGGACCGGGCTCCGCTTCGGATATCGGATCGTCACCGTAAGAGGTCTGGAACGCGGGGGTTCGTATGGCCTTGAATGCAGTGCCATGCACTTCCTCCGGCCCCTCGTGACGTTCCCGCGCGTGGTGCGCCACTACTCCTGGGTCGGCGCCGATCTGCCCCTCGACGAGGACGTCCTGCTGGACGCCCCCGGGTACCGGGTCCGCGCGGTCCTCCCGGCCGCCGCAGAGGGCGACTTCCGCCCCGCCCGCGAACTCCTCGCCGGCGCCGGCCGGGCGGCGGAGTGGGAGCGCCGGGACACGTACGTCGCCGAGCTGGCCACCGCCGCCCTCGACGACGACGGCTGGTTGCAGCGCTGGCGGGAGTACGACCCGGAGAGCGGGGACGCGGCGGTGGTCGAGGCGGAGCGGCAGCTGCGCGCGTGGCGGGCGGAGGAGTTCGGGGCGCGGCGGCGGCGGTTCGAAGGCTGGGGCGTACGGCGGCGGGGCGGGCCGGGCGGCGCGGCGGTGGCGGTTCGAAGGCTGGGGCGGCCGGCGGCG
>NZ_BAAAPF010000501.1:0-3293 GCF_039531005.1 Streptomyces synnematoformans | reverse complement strand
CACTCGTCTGTCACGCCAACCACCAGACTGCATCAGCAGGTTGGAAAAGGCTCAGTCGTTCCGCATATACGCGGGCGCGGAGATCCGGGGGTGGCGCCCGGTAGGACGCGGGAATCGGAAGAACCCCTCCGAATCCGTTGCCCGAACGTCGCCGCCGCGGCACTCGCCGCGGTCGGCCGGGCGTATCCCGCATGACCGCCGTCGCATACGCCGCACCGGCACTCCTGGAAGCCGACGCGGTCGGCCGCCGCCGGGGAGCACCCCGCCCGTTCAGCCGCCGGCCACCGCACGTACCCGCCACCGCAACCTCGCAGCCCAGCGGCCCCTCGGGCACCCGCCGCAACGCCGACCCGCCCGGGCTGCCGCGGGCCCCACCGCGATACCGTGGTCCCATCATGACCACGCCCACCCGCACGCTTCTCGTCAAGATCTTCGGCAGGGACCGCCCCGGTCTCACCGCCGGCCTCTTCGACACCCTCGCCGCCTACCGGGTCGAGGTCATAGACATCGAGCAGATCGTCACCCGCGGCCGCATCACCCTGTGCGCCCTGGTCACCCCGCCCGTCGGCGCCACCGAGGGCGAGCTGCGCGCGACGATCCACTCCTGGGCCGGCGCCCTGCGCCTGGAGGCCGAGATAATCTCCGGCACCGGCGACAACGAGCCCCGCGCCCCCGGCCGCTCCCACGTGACCGTGCTCGGCCACCCGCTGACCGCCGATTCGACCGCCGGCATCGCCTCCGTGATCACCGGCACCGGCGGCAACATCGACCGCATCTTCCGGCTCGCGAAGTACCCCGTCACCGCCGTGGAGTTCGAGGTCTCCGGCACCGCCACCGACGCGCTGCGCACCGCGCTGGCCACCGCCGCCGCCCGGCTGGGCGTGGACGTCGCCGTCGTGGCGTCCGGGCTGCAGCGCCGGGCGCAGCGGCTCGTGGTGATGGACGTCGACTCCACGCTCATCCAGGACGAGGTCATCGAGCTGTTCGCCGCGCACGCCGGCTGCGCGGCCGAGGTCGAGGAGGTCACCGCCGCGGCGATGCGCGGCGAGCTGGACTTCGAGCAGTCCCTGCACGCCCGGGTGGCGCTGCTGGCCGGGCTGGAGGAGTCGGTGGTGGACAAGGTGCGCGAGGAGGTCCGCCTGACGCCCGGCGCGCGCACCCTGATCCGTACGCTCAAGCGCCTGGGTTACCAGGTGGGCGTCGTCTCCGGCGGCTTCACGCAGATCACCGACGACCTCAAGGACCGCCTCGGGCTGGACTTCGCCGCCGCGAACACCCTGGAGATCGCCGACGGCAAGCTCACCGGCCGGATCACCGGGCCCGTCGTGGACCGGGCCGGCAAGGCCCGGCTGCTGACCGGCTTCGCCGCCGAGGCGGGCGTGCCGCTGGCGCAGACGGTGGCGGTCGGGGACGGCGCGAACGACCTCGACATGCTGAACGCGGCGGGGCTGGGCGTGGCGTTCAACGCCAAGCCGCTGGTGCGGGAGGCCGCGCACGCCGCGGTGAACGTGCCGTTCCTCGACACGGTGCTCTACCTGCTGGGCATCACGCGCGACGAGGTGGAGGCGGCGGACACGACCGGGTGAGGCGGTCGGCCGCCGGGGCCCGGCGCGGCAGCGGCGCCCCCTACCGGTGCGGCGCCCAGAACTCGGTGAGCCGGCCCACGCCGTGCTCCACGGACTTCCACGAGCCGGCGAACTCCACCACGGCCACGCCCGACGTCGGGAAGCCGCGGCTCAGCCTGCTCAGCGCGTCGCCCTCGGCGGAGCCGGCCAGGGCGTCGGCGAGTCCGTGCATGCCGGGGTTGTGGCCGACGACCAGCACCGTGGAGACGTCGTCGGAGACCTCGTTCAGCACCTCGATCAGCTCGCCGAGCGACGCCTCGTAGAGCCGCTCCTCGTACACCGTGCGGGGGCGGCGGGGAAGCCGGCCGACGACGAGCTTCCAGGTCTCGCGGGTGCGCTGGGCGCTGGAGCAGAGGGTCAGGTCGGGGTCGATGCCGCGGGCCGCGAGGTAGTCGCCGGCCGCGGGGGCGTCGGCGCGGCCGCGCTCGGCGAGCGGGCGCTCGTGGTCGGAGTCCTGGGCCCAGTCGGCCTTGGCGTGCCGGAGGAGGATGATGCTGCGGGGCGTTCCTGCGCTCATAAGCCCAGCTTCGCATGAAACGGGCCGCCTGGTCCGGGCAGTTCGCAGGGTCTCCCGCCAGGAGTGACGGGCCGGCCGGGCCGGGCCGCGGGCGGGACTCAGAGCAGCCGGAGGGCGAGCAGCGCGGTGAACGCCGCCACGGGCAGGGCGACGGACCACCACGGCAGCCAGCGCTGCGCGGCCTGCGGGGCGGGCTGGGTGTGTGCACCGGCTGACATCTTCGCCTCCGTGGGGTCGCCTCGGGTCCCGGTCCTTCGTACTGCTTCGAACCTACGGATCCGGGGGCGCCCGGCCCATCCGGTGACCCACCCACTTCCCCCTGACCCTGGCCCCCTAGGGGAGGGTGGGGCTAGCACCACCCCCGGGCGCCCGCGGCGCCCCCGCGCCGGAGCCGCGGCGGCGGATGCGAGACTGGCGGTATGCCCGTGCTCGACCCGCATCCCCCGAACGGGCAGCGCAAGCTGCTCTATGTGCTCGGCGCGATGCTCGCCATCACGGTGGTCATCGGCGTCATCGCCACGATCGCTTCGCCCTGAGGCCCGCCGCCGTCAGACCTCGTCCTCGACCACGCGGTTGCGCCCGGCGGCTATCCCCACCGCGACCTGGGCGAGCATGAAGGCCGCGAGCACCGCCAGCGGCACGTCCCAGCCGTCCGTGGCTCCGTACAGCGCGCCGACGGCCAGCGGGCCGGGGATGGAGATCAGGTAGCCGGTGCTCTGCGCGAAGGCGGAGAGCCGGACGAGGCCGGCGTGGCTGCGGGCGCGTACCCCTATGAGGGTGAGGACCAGCGGGAACGCGCAGTTCGACACGGCCAGCAGCAGGGCCCACGCCCAGGCGCCGCCCGCGGGCGCCAGCCACAGTCCGGCGTAGCCGCCGAGGCCGCAGCCGCCGAGCACCACGACCAGCGGCCCCTGGTGGTTCAGCCGGGCGGCGATCCGCGGCAGCACGAAGGCCAGCGGGACGCCCATGCCCATGGCGACGGCGAGCAGCAGCCCGGCGGTGGACGCGGGCACGCCGGCGTCGCGGTAGATCTGCGGCAGCCAGCCGAGGATGACGTACGCGGCCGTGGCCTGCAGGCCGAAGAAGACGGCGAGCGCCCAGGCGGTGGGGCTGGCGGTGATACGGACCGGACGCGCCGGCTCCGCCGGACG
>NZ_BAAAPF010000500.1:0-3324 GCF_039531005.1 Streptomyces synnematoformans | reverse complement strand
TGCGACGCCGAGGTCCGGGCGCCGCTCGCGGCGGCCCGGCCCGGCCCGGCCAGCACCCCCGTACGGCCGGCGGACGTCACCCCTCCGCCGCGGGCTCCGGCCGCCGCCGCGCGCCCGCCAGGGTGACCAGCACCGCCGTCGCCACCGTCAGCGCCGCGCACACCGCCGCCGCCACCTGGAACCCCGTCTCGTACGCCCTCCGCGCCGCGCCCAGCACCTCCTCGGCCACCGGCCCCGGCAGCCCCTCCGCCGCCTCGACCGCCGCGCCGAGGTCGTCCTCGAACGCCCCCGCCGCGGACTCCGGCACGCCCTCGGGCGCCGCGCCTTCCGTACGCCCGCGGTACACCGCCGTGATCACGCTGCCCAGCAGCGCGATGCCCAGCGCGCCGCCCAGCTGCGGCGCCGTGGACGAGATCGCCGCCGCCGCGCCCGTCCGCTCCGGCGGGGCCGCGCCCACGACCATGTCGGTGGCCAGCGCCATCATCGGCCCCAGCCCCGCCGAGACGATCACGGCGCCGGTGACCAGCTCCGCCAGCGCGTGCGCGCCGCCGGCCTGCGTCAGCACCCCGTACCCGACGGCCGACAGCGCCAGCCCGGCGCCGATGACGTGCCCCGGCGGCCACCGCCGTGCCAGCCGCGGCGCCAGCGTGGAGCCGGCGATCACGCCGAACGCGGACGGCGCCGTCCACAGCCCCGCGTCCAGCGGCGACAGCCCCTCCACCAGCTGCAGGTACTGCGCGAGCGCGTAGTTGGAGCCCCACAGCACGAAGATCCCGGCGGCCAGCGTCGCCGCGGCCGTGGCCAGCGTGCGGTCGGCGAAGAGGCGGAGGTCGACGAACGGGTCGGCGAGCGTCCGCTGCCGGCGGACGAAGGCCACCGCCACGGCGGCCCCCGCCGCCACCGCCGCGAGCGGCACCGCCGCGGCGCCCTCGGCCGCGACCTGCTTCAGCCCGTACACCACCGGCAGCACCGCGCCCAGCGACAGCAGCGAACTCGCCACGTCCACCCGCCGCCCCGCCGGGCCGCGGGACTCGGGCAGCAGCACGGGCAGCAGCACCAGCAGCACCGCCATCACCGGCACGCCGAGCAGGAACGCCGACCCCCACCAGAACCGCTCCAGCAGCCACCCGCCCACCAGCGGCCCGATCGCCGTGCCGCCCGAGACGCTGGCCACGATGACGCCGATGGCCGTCGCCCGCTCCCGCGGCCCCGGGAACAGCGCCGCCGCCAGCGCCAGCGTCGACGGCATGAGGGTGGCCCCGGCGACGCCCATGAGCGCGCGGGCGGCGATCAGCATCTCCGCGTTCACGGAGTACGCCGCGACCAGCGACGCGACGCCGTAGCCCGCCGCGCCGTACAGCAGCAGCCGGCGGCGGCCGACCCGGTCGCCGAGCACGCCCATGGTGATGAGCGAACCGGCGAGGAGGAAGGCGTAGATGTCGACCGTCCACAGCAGTTCGGTGCTGGTGGCGGAGAGGTCCCGGCCGATGGCCGGCAGGGCGAGGTTGGTCACGGTCAGTTCGAGGGAGGCGAGCAGCGCGGGCAGCGCGAGTACGGCGAGCCCGAGCCACCGCCGCCGCTGCCGTCGCCCCTGTTCCGGGCGGTCGGTCGTGGTCATGACGGCCAGTCTGGAACCTCGACCATAATCGAGGTCAAGGGCTAATCTGCCGCCATGGACAAGCCGCCCTTCGACGCGAAGGAACTCACCGTCGGCCAGCTCGCCGCCCGCTCCGGCGTCGCCGTCACCGCCCTGCACTTCTACGAGGGCAAGGGCCTCATCCGCAGCCGCCGCACCCCCGGCAACCAGCGCCGCTTCCCCCGCGACACCCTGCGCCGCGTCGCCTTCATCCGCACCGCGCAGCGGGTCGGCATCCCCCTGCGGACGATCGCCGAGGCGCTGCGGACGCTGCCCGACGAGCGCACCCCCACGCAGGAGGACTGGGCCCGGCTCTCCGCGGCCTGGCGCGACGAACTCGACATCCGCATCGACCAGATGGTGCGGCTGCGGGACCGGCTGACGGACTGCATCGGCTGCGGCTGCCTGTCGCTCGACCGCTGCCTGCTGCGCAACCGCGACGACCGCCTCGGCGACACCGGCCCCGGCCCGCGCCGCCTGCTCACCCGCCGGCTGGCCCGGGAGACCCGGACCCCGCCGGCGGGCGAGGAGGAGGGGGACGGCACCCCCGGCTGAGGTCCCGGTCCCGTCAGCCCTTCAGCTCCGCGCGCACCGTCCGCGCCGCCGCCACCAGGCTCTCCAGCGACGCCCGGGTCTCCGCCCAGCCCCGGGTCTTCAGCCCGCAGTCCGGGTTCACCCACAGCCGCTCCGCGGGGATCGCGCGCAGCCCGGCGCGCAGCAGCTCCACCGTCTCCGCCGCGCTCGGCACCCGCGGCGAGTGGATGTCGTACACGCCCGGCCCCGCCTCCCGCGGATAGCCGTGCCCGGCCAGCTCGTACGCCACCTGCATGTGCGACCGCGCCGCCTCCAGGCTGACGACGTCCGCGTCGAGGTCGTCGATCGCCGCCACGACGTCCCCGAACTCCGCGTAGCACATGTGCGTGTGGATCTGCGTGTCCGCCCGCGCCACGCCCGTCGTCAGCCGGAACGCCTCCGTCGCCCACGCCAGGTACGCCGGCCGGTCCGCCGCGCGCAGCGGCAGCGTCTCGCGCAGTGCCGGCTCGTCGACCTGGACGACCGCCGCGCCCGCCGCCTCCAGGTCGGCCACCTCGTCGCGCAGCGCCAGCGCCACCTGCCGGGCGGTCTCGGCGCGCGGCTGGTCGTCGCGTACGAACGACCAGGCCAGCATCGTCACGGGACCGGTGAGCATGCCCTTGACCGGGCGGTCCGTCAGCGACTGCGCGTACGTCGTCCAGCGCACCGTCATCGGCTCCGGCCGCGAGACGTCGCCGGCCAGGATCGGCGGGCGCACGTAGCGGGTGCCGTACGACTGGACCCAGCCGTGCCGGGTGGCGAGGTACCCGGTGAGCTGCTCGGCGAAGTACTGCACCATGTCGTTGCGTTCGGGCTCGCCGTGGACGAGGACGTCCAGACCGGCCTCCTCCTGGTACGCCACCACCTCGCGGATCTCCGCGGCGATGCGCTCCTCGTAGCCCGCCGCACCGATGCGTCCGGCGCACAGGTCGGCGCGGGCCGTGCGCAGCCCGGCGGTCTGCGGGAACGATCCGATGGTCGTCGTCGGCAGCGGCGGCAGCCTGAGGCGGGCGCGCTGCGCGGCGGCGCGGCCGGGGTACGGCGCGGGGCGGCGGGCGTCGGCCGGGGTCGCCGCGGAGATCCGCGAGGTGGTGGCGTACCAGGAGGAGGCCGGT
>NZ_BAAAPF010000499.1:0-3330 GCF_039531005.1 Streptomyces synnematoformans | reverse complement strand
TCATCGCGGCGCGGCCCCCGCGGGCGGTCCCTGCGGCGCCGCCCCTGCCGCCGGTCCCGCCCCCGGGCCGGACACGAGGGAGGCGGGGGACCGCAACGGCGGCGGCCCGCGGCGCACGCCCCCCTTCGGCCCCGAGTACGACCCGGCCGACCGTGTCGCCGGCGTCAGCCCCTCGGGACTGCCCGTGCGGGCCCGCCAGCCCGCCGACCAGTGGCCCCGGTTCCCCAAGCGCGACGGGGACGGCAAGCCCGGCAGGAGCGAGCGGAAGCCGGCGCCCGCCAAGCGCCGGGACTCCCGGCAGATCTCCGACGTGCTGGCCGCGTACACCCAGGGCATCAACAGGAGCACCGGCCGCCGCGAGGGAGCCGGGGGCGCCGCCGATCGCGGCCGCCCCGCCGGTACGGGCGGCGGCAGCGGTAACGGCACCGGCAGCGGCCGCTCCGGCAACGACGACGGAGGCCGAGCCCGTACCGCCAGGAACAGCGGCCGCACCCGGACCGCACCCGACGACGACTCGCAACGGAGCACGTGATGACGACCCCATCCACCGCCGACCTGAGCTGGCTGCTGAGTGACTTCGCCCGTCGCATCCCCGAAGTCACCCAGGCCATCGCCGTGTCCGTGGACGGCCTCGCCCTGGCCTACACGGGAGTGGACCAGGACGACGCGGACCGGCTGGCCGCCATCGCCTCCGGCATCGTCAACCTGCTCTCCGGCGCCGCGCAGCTGATCGAGAGCGACCCCGTCGAGCACAGCCTGACCGCCATGGAGGGCGGCTACATGTTCTCCATGGCGGTCTCCAGCGGGGCGTCCCTCCTCGTCACCACCACCCGGGACGCGGACATCGGCGAGGTCAGCTACATGATGTCCGAGCTGATCAACCAGGTCGGCGACGCGCTCAGCCCGCAGATGCGCGACTCGCAGCCCGCCTCCTGACGACGGCCGCCCGGGCGGGGAACCCCCTCACCCCGCCCGCGCGCGCTCTCGGCGGCGCCGCCCTCCGCCGCCGCCCCGGCGCCGTCGCCCGCGTCCCCCGCGTCGTGTGCGCCGCCCACGTCCGCCGTGCCCGTCGTCGCTCCGCATCCCGACCCGAATCCGACCCCCCGGACCCATCCCATCCCATCCCTCGTTTTTCCCCTCGGGAGCCTTCGTGTTCGTCAACGCATCCACACCGCGTCGCCCCGGCCGCAGCAGAGCCCGGGCCTCCGCAGCCACCGCAGTCGCCGTCTCGCTGGCCGTCGCCGGCTGCAGCAGCGACAGCGGCTCCAGCGACGAAACGGTGAGGGTCGGCCTGCTGGCCGCCCTCTCAGGTACGTACGAGCCGGTGGGGACCGACCTGCGCAACGGCTTCCAGCTCTACCTGGACACCCACGGCGGCAAGCTGGGCGGGCACGAGGTCGAGCTGTCGATCGGCGACGAGGGCGACGGCCCGCCCACGGCCGTGCCGGCCGCCACCAAGCTGGTGAAGAAGGACCGGGTCGACGTGATGACCGGCATCGTCGCCAACGGCTCGTACAACGCGGTGCTGCCGATGCTGAAGCAGAACAAGATCCCGCTGGTCAGCTCCAACGGCCGCCCGGACCTGAAGGACGTCTCCGGCGTCTGGCACACCTCCTTCCTGTCCAAGGACTTCGGCGCCGCCATCGCCCAGTACGTCAAGGACGAGGTGGACGGCCCCGTCTACGCGATCGGCCCGGACTACCAGGGCGGCTACGACCAGGTCGGCGGTTTCACCGAGACCTTCGACGAGATCGGCGGCGAACTGGCCAACCCCGACGGCGAGACCACCTGGACGCCGTTCCCCGACACCACCAACTTCACCCCGTACTTCGCCGACATCGCCGAGTCCAACGCCGAGGCGGTGTACACCTTCTACGCCGGCAAGGCCGCGATCGACTTCGTCAAGCAGTACGCCCAGTCGGACATCGCCGACATCCCGCTCTACGCCTCCGGGGCGCTGACCGAGGGCAGCATCCTCCAGGCCCAGGGCGACGCGGCCGAGGGCATCCAGTCCGTCTTCAACTACGTGCCCGACCTGGACAACGGCGCCAACCGGAGGTTCGTCTCCGACTGGACCGCCAAGCACGACACCTCGCCCACCGAGTACGCCATGGCCTCGTACGACGCCGCCCACGTGCTCGACATGGCCATCGCCGACGCCGCCGACAAGGGCGAGGTCAACTCGGAGACCATCAACGAGGCCCTCGGCGGCCTCGGCCAGATCGACAGCCCGCGCGGCGCCTGGGCGTTCGGCGAGAAGTCGCACGCTCCGGTGCAGAAGTGGTACCTGCGCGAGGTCCGCAAGGACGGCGAGCAACTCTCCAACGTCACGGTCCAGGACCTGGCCACGCTCGGCGGCTGACGTGGGGGCACTCGATGCCCAGCTCGTGCCGGCGGTCGACGGCGTCGCCTACGGGCTGCTGCTGTTCGTCGTCGCCGCCGGCCTGAGCCTGGCGTTCGGCACCGCCGGCGTGCTCAACCTGGCCCACGGCACGCTGTACGCGGTCGGCGCCTACACCGGTGCCGAGCTGAGCGACGGCACCTGGGGCGGGCTCGTCCTCGGCCTCGTCGCCGGCACCGCGGCCGCCTGCGCGGCGGGCGCGGTGCTGTCGGCGGCGACGGCGCCGCTCGCCCGCCGCGGGCATCTCGACCAGGCGCTGCTGACGTTCGGGCTGGCGCTGATCGGCGGCAACCTGCTCGTCGAGGGGTTCGGCGCGGACGAGATGCCGGTGCGCGTCCCGGACGCGCTGGACACGTCCGTCGACCTCCTCGGCCACCGCTACCCCGCCTACCGGCTCGGCTTCATCGTGATGGCGGTGGCCCTCGCGGCGGTCGGCACCTGGGTGCTCACCCGCACCCGCGCGGGCGCCGCCGTGCGGGCCGCCGCCGACGACCCCGAGATGCTGGCCACCACGGGGCTCAGCCCCCGGGTGGTGCACACCGGGGTGCTTGCCGCGGCGGGCGCGCTCGCCGGCGCCGCGGGCGTCCTGGGCGCCCCGATCATCGGCCCCGGGCCGAGCACCGGCGACACCGTGCTGATGCTCTCCCTCGTGGTCGTCGTCCTCGGCGGGCTCCGCTCGCTGTGGGCGACGCTGGTCGCCGCCATCGGCGTCGGCGAGGTGCAGACCCTGGGGGTGTCGGTCGCCCCGGACTGGGCGCCGTACCTGCTCTTCGCGGCCATGGCCGTGGTGCTGATCCTGCGCTCCGGCCGCGGGCTGGCCGAGCCGCACGGCCCGGAGCACCACGCCGCCGCCCTGCGCGACCCCGCCGAGCGGCTGCGCCGCCGGCTGGCGCGGATGCCGTGGCCGTGGCGCGCGGCGCTGGCGGAGC
>NZ_BAAAPF010000498.1:0-3339 GCF_039531005.1 Streptomyces synnematoformans | reverse complement strand
GCCGGGAGGTACGTCATCGGCGGGTGCCGGTGACGTACGCCTCGCACACCCCCCTGGTCCAACCGCTGGAAGCGGACCTGACGGCACGCCTGTCTGGTATCGAGCCTCAACCGGCCGGTATTCCCTTCTACTCCACCGTCACCGCCGGGCCGGTCGATACCGCCACCCTCACCGCCGACTACTGGTTCACCAACCTGCGCTCTCCGGTCCGTTTCCACCAGACTGTGCAGGCCCTCCTCGCTGACGGCTACGGCCACTTCCTCGAACCCAGCCCCCACCCCGGCCTCCTCACCGCCATCGAGGAAGCCGACGCCGCCGCCGTCACCCACGCCACCCTCCACCGCGACGACGACACCCCCCACCGCCTCGCCCAGGCGCTCGCCCACGCCTACGCCCACGGCCTCCCGGCCACCCTCACCACCACCTCGACCCCGGCCCCCGACCTCCCCACCTACCCCTTCCAGCACCAGCACCTCTGGCTCGCCCCCACCACCCCCACCGCCGGGCACCACCTCTTCCTCAACGCCCCCGTCTCTCTCGCCACCTCCGGCGGCGCCCTCTTCACCGCCGACGTCTCGCTCGCCACCCACCCCTGGCTCGCCGACCACGCCGTCTCCGGCACCGTCCTCCTCCCCGGCACCGCGATGGTGGAGCTGACGCTGCACGCCGCCGAGCACGTCGGCTGCGACCACGTAGAAGAACTGACCCTCTCGGCCCCCCTCCTTCTCCCGGCCACCGGAGCCGTCCACCTCCAGGTCACCGTGGGGCCGCCCGACGACGACGGCCGGCGCAGCCTCGGCATCCACGCCCGCCCGGCCGCCGACGCCGACGACGCGCCGTGGACCCCGCACGCCGAGGGCCTGTTGTCCCGTACGCCCCGCGCCACCCCTGCCCGGCCCGATCTGTCCTGGCCGCCGCCCGCCGACGCCGCCGCCCCCGTCGACCTCTCCGACGGCTACCTGCGCCTCGGCGCCCGCGGGTACGACTACGGGCCCGTGTTCCAGGGCCTCCGGCGGCTCTGGCACGGCGACAGCGACGGCAGCGTCGGCGACGTGACCTTCGCCGAAGTGGCCCTGCCCGACGAGGCCACTGCCGACGCCGAGCGGGCCGGCGTGCATCCCGCGCTGCTGGACGCCGTCCTGCACGCGGTGCTCCTCGGCGCGCAGTCCGACCGCACCCTGCTGCCGTTCTCCTGGTCCGGCGTACGCCTCCACGCGACGCACGCCACCGCCCTCCGCGTACGGGTCACCCGCATCGGCGAGGACGCCGTCGCCCTGGACCTCACCGACCCCGCCGGCGCGCCGGTCCTCACGGTGGACCGGCTGTCCCTGCGGCCCGTGGACGCCGAGCGGCTGCGCGGCGCGGCGGCCGGCGGGCGGCGCGACGGGCTGTACCGGGTGGAGTGGAAGCCCCTCGCGCACGATGCGGCCCCCGCCGACCACCTCGACATCGCCGACCTCTCCGACCTGGCCGCACTGCCCGCCCCCGCCCCGGAGTTCGCGGTGCTCCGTCGGCCCCCGGCCGCCGCCGACGGCGCCTCCGTCCGCGCGTCGCTGGCCCGCGCGCTGGAGCTGGTGCAGGGATGGCTCGGCGACGAGCGGTTCGACGGCTCGCGGCTGGTCTTCGTGACCGGCGGCGCGGTGGCCGTCGAGCCCGGCGACCGGGTCACCGACCTCGCGGGCGCGGCCCTGTGGGGGCTGCTGCGCTCCGCCGAGTCGGAGTTTCCAGGCCGGTTCGTCGCCGTGGACCTCGACGACGACCCCGCCTCCGCGGCGGCGCTCCCCGCCGCCCTGGCCACGGGCGAGCCGCAACTCGCCCTCCGCGCCGGCCGCCTGACCGTCCCCCGCCTCGTCCGCCACACCCCCGACCCGGCCCCGGACACCGACGCCTCGCCCTTCGGCCCCGACGGCACCGTCCTCATCACCGGCGGTACGGGCACGCTCGGCGCCCTCCTCGCGCGCCACCTGGTCACCCACCGCGGCGTACGGCACCTCCACCTCGTCTCCCGCCGCGGCCCCCGCGCCACGCACGCCGACGCGCTGCGCGCCGAACTGGCCGCCCTCGGCGCCACCGTCACCGTCACGGCCTGCGACCTCACCGACCCCGACGCCGCGCGCGAGCTGATCGACGCCGTCTCCGCGACGCGCCCGCTGACGGCCGTCGTGCACGCCGCCGGGGTCCTCGACGACGCCCTCATCACCAACCTCACGGCGGACCACCTGCACGCGGTCCTCGCCCCGAAGGTCGACGCGGCCCTGCACCTCCACCGCGCCACCGCCCACCTGCCCGACCCTCCGGCGCTCGTCCTCTTCTCCTCGACCACCGCCAGCCTCGGCACCCCCGGCCAGGCGAACTACGCCGCCGCCAACGCCTTCCTCGACGCGCTGGCCCACCACCTGCCCCGTACCCGCACGCTCGCCTGGGGCCTGTGGGCGGAGGCCAGCGGCATGACCCGGCACCTGGGCGACGCCGAGCTCCGGCGGATGGCCCGCAACGGCGTGGCACCGCTCGACACGGACCACGCCCTCGCCCTCTTCGACGCGGCCACCACCGCCCCCGCCCTGCGCGCCGAGCCGCCGCACCTCGTCGCCGCCCGCCTCCACCTCTCCGCCTTCGCCGACCGCGCCGGGCCCGTCCCCGCCGTGCTGCGCGACCTCGTCCGGCCGCCCGCCCGGCGGTCGGCCGCCGCGCCGGCGGAGGAGGGGACGGTCGCGTCCCGCTGGGCGGAGCTGCCGGCGGCGGAGCGGGAGCGGGAGGCGCTGCTGCTCGTACGCGAACAGGCGGCGGCCGTCCTCGGCCACGACTCCTCGGCGCCGATCGAACCCGGCCAGACGTTCAAGAGCCTCGGCTTCGACTCCCTCACCGCCGTCCAGCTGCGCAACCGCCTCGCCGACGCCGTCGGCCGGCGCCTCCCCACGACCCTGGCCTTCGACTACCCGACACCGGACGCCCTCACCGCCTTCCTGCTCGGCGAGGACGCCCCGGGCACCGGCTCCCGGCGGCGGGCGGAGAGCGGCGGGGCCGCCGACACGGCGGACGACCCGGTGGTCATCGTGGGCATGGCCTGCCGCTACCCGGGCGGCGTGGCCTCGCCCGAGGAGCTGTGGGCGCTGGTGACGGAGGGCCGGGAGGGCCTGGGCGCGTTCCCCACCGACCGGGGCTGGGATCTCGACGGGCTGTTCCACCCGGACCCGGACCGGCCGGGCACCTCGCACACGCGGGCGGGGAACTTCCTCTACGAGGCGGGGGACTTCGACCCCGACCTCTTCGGCATCTCGCCGCGGGAGGCGCTGGCGATGGATCCGCAGCAGCGGTTGCTGCTGGAGACGAGCTGGGAGG
>NZ_BAAAPF010000497.1:0-3384 GCF_039531005.1 Streptomyces synnematoformans | reverse complement strand
CTGGGCGCCGGCCGGGCCGGCGTCCTCGCCGCGCTCGACGAGCCGGCCTCCACCTCCGCGCTGGCCCGCCGGCTGCGCCTGGCCCCGTCGTCGGTCTCCGCGCACCTGTCCGTGCTGAAGGCGGCCGGCCTGCTGACCTCCCGCCGCGAGCGCCACCGGGTGCTGTACGAGCGCACGCCGCTCGGCGTCGCGCTGGCCGCGGGCGGCTGACCGGCCCGCCATCCGGACGCCTCCGGCCGGCGGCGTCCGGGCGCGGCGCCCCCGGGGCCCAGGTCCCCTGTGTCACGATCATCCCGTTCCGTCCGATCGCCTGCCGCGGGAGAAGTGGATGTCAGTGCGGATCCCCACGCTCGTCCCCGTCCTGCTCCTCGGCACCCTCCTCGGCTGCTCGGCCGCGAACGGCGACGGCGGCGGCCCCGGGCCGCAGGGCGGCAGGTCCGCCGGCCCCGCCGCGGTGACCGGGTCGCCGTTCTGGGTGAACCCCCGCTCGCCGGCCGCCCTGCAGGTGCAGGAGTGGCGGCGGCAGGGGCGGACGAAGGACGCCGAACTGCTGGAGCGGATCGCGAGCCGGCCGGTCGCCGAGTGGCCCACCGGCGGCCACGACCCCGGCGCCGACGTGCGCGAGGCCGTTCGCGGCGCGGCGGCCGAGGGCCGCACCGCGGTGCTCGTCGCGTACAACATCCCGCACCGCGACTGCGGCCAGCACTCCGCCGCCGCCGCCGCCGACGCCGCCGCGTACGCGCCGTGGATCGGCGCCTTCGCCGACGCCCTCGCCGACGGCGGGGCGCTGGTGGTCCTGGAGCCGGACGCCGTCCCGCACGTCGTGGACGGCTGCACCCCGCCGGAGCTGCACGAGGAGCGCTTCCGGCTGATCTCCGGCGCCATCGCCCGGCTCAAGCAGCACCCGAACGTCAAGGTCTACCTCGACGCCGGGAACTCCGCCTGGATCACCGACCCCGCCAAGCTGGCCCGGGCGCTGTGGAAGGCCGGCGTCGGCGACGCCGACGGCTTCGCGCTCAACGTCTCCAACTTCCGGCGCACCGACGAGCAGATCGCCTACGGCCGCCGCCTCTCCGGGCTGCTCGACGACGCCCACTTCGTCATCGACACCAGCCGCAACGGCAACGGCCCGCTGGCCGGCCCGCCCGACGAGGTGTGGTGCAACCCCCCGGGGCGGGCGCTCGGCGAGCCGCCGACGACGCGGACCGGCGACAAGCTGGTCGACGCCTTCCTCTGGGTCAAGCGCCCCGGCGAGTCGGACGGGCCGTGCCGCGGCGGCCCGAAGGCCGGCGAGTGGTGGCCGGAGTACGCCCTGGGCCTGGCCCGCCGCGCGGGCTGAGCGCCGCCCCCGTACGAGCCGCCCGCGGCCCGCCGCGGCAGCGGCGGGGTACGGCGGCGGGGGCGAGGGGCGGGGGCCCCGCCGGCGGGTTCGTCACGGCACGTGCACCCACTTCGCCTCGGACGGCACGCCCTCGCCGTCGGCGAGGAAGAGCATGTACCAGCCCGGCGGCACCAGCGTCGGGTCCTCCGGCACGGTCACCGTCACCTCCCCGTCGCCCTTGCGCACGTCCAGCTGGATGGAGCGCTGCTCGACGTCCGTGACGTGGGTGACGGAACCCGGCCGCATCAGCCGCGCCTTCGCCACCCGCTCGGCCCCCGCGACCTCGTACGTCGCCTCCTTGCCGCGCCCCGGCCGCTTCGGCCCCCGGCCGATCCTCAGCCGGTCCTCCTCGTCGATCCGGTGCAGGTACGGCGGCGAGAAGACCTCGATGCGCTGCTCGAAGGTGCCCGGCCGGGTGTTGGCCTTGTCGGCGAAGAGCGAGTCGGAGCCGAAGGTGGCGACCCGGCCGTCGGGCAGCAGCACGGCCTCGGAGTGGTAGTTGCGGCCCACCTCCGGGTCGGCGGCGCGGGTGAAGGAGTTGGTGTCCGGGTCGTAGAACTGGGCCTTGTGGATGTCGCTGTCGCTGCGCCCGCGGTAGTCCACCGAGCCGCCGCTGGTGAAGACCGAGTCGTCGGGCATGATCACGCTGTTGAGGTAGCGGGTCCCCTGCGGCAGCCGGGGGCCCTCCTTGTACACCGGCTCGTCCTTCGTCAGGTCGATGACCGCGGTGCGCGGCGTCGACTTCTCCGACTCCCCCACCCCGCCGCCGCCGAGCACCATGACCTTCTGGTCCTGCGCGGGCGGCAGCAGCAGCGAGGACGCGGTCTCCAGCTGGTCGGGGTCGGTCAGGCCCGGCACGGTGGTGAAGGAGTTGTCCTCCAGGTCCCAGACCCCTGGCCTGCGGCCGCGGTCGGCCGGGCCGTAGCCGGCGTTGGCGCCGGAGTAGAAGAGCTTGCCGCCCTGGGTGAGGAAGAGCGCCGGGTACGTCGGGAAGTAGCGCTTCGGCGCCTTCGACCACTTCCTGGTCTCCGGGTCGTAGATCTCGTTGTCGCCGTAGAGGATCTCGCCGGCCTCGTCGAGGCCGGAGACCGACAGGACCTTGCCGTCGGGCAGCGTCACGAGCGTCGGGTACCAGCGGGCCTTGTCCATCGGGTCGACGCGGACGTAGCGCTCCTTCACCGGGTCGAACTCGAAGGTGTCCTTGATCCCCTGGAAGTCCTGCTTCTCCATGGTGAGCTTCTGCGCCAGGCCGTAGACGTTGTCCGCGTCCTTGCCCGTCAGGCCCTCGACGGCGTACTGCGCCTGCCGGTCCTGGACGTAGCCGCGGCCCTCCTCCTCCGCCTCGACGAAGACGTTGGCCTCGGCGGCGGTGACGACCGCCTTGCCGCGCTTCGGGGTCTTCTTGTCCGCGGCCGGCACCGTGACCTTCGCGGTGGTGCGGTAGACGAGGCCGGAGGGGGCGATGAAGCCGGTGCCCTTCTTGAGCTTCACCGGCTTGTCGGGGTCCTCGTTCTTCACCAGCATCCGGCCGCCGGCGCGCTCGACGTCGCCGTCGAGCAGCTCGTAGCGGGCGGTGCCGCCGGCGACCAGCAGCCGGCCGTCGGCGAGCTGGGTGTGGCCGGCGCAGAACAGGTCGGCCGGGGTGGGTATCTCCTCGTAGCTGTTCTTCTCCGGGTCCCACAGGATGGTGCGGAACGTGCCGGCGTCGAACTGCTCCTGGTCGTTGCCGGAGCCGGCGATGAGCAGCACCTTGCCGGTGTGCAGCAGGGTGGCGTGGATCGCGTTGAGCCGGTACGAATCCGGGGTGTCCTGCACCTGCCAGGAGCCGTACTTCGCCAGGTACCCGGGCCGGGATATCCGGTACTCGTGGTACTGCTCCTCGGCGAAGCCTATGGCCGCGGGGGCGTTGAGTCCCGCCAGCAGCAGGACCACGCCCGTGCCTATCGCCGTCTTCCTGAACCGTGTGCCGGGCCGGTACGCCATGGATCAGCTCCCGCTCGTCG
>NZ_BAAAPF010000496.1:0-3387 GCF_039531005.1 Streptomyces synnematoformans | reverse complement strand
CGTGCTCGCTGTGGCGACGGCCGCGACCACGGCGGCTTCGGCGACGGCGACGGCGGTGCGCCGCCTGCGGGGGAGGAGGTGACTTCTCGTTGACACGACGTCACGCTAGGTGAGCATGCGCCCCGTTCCGGCGGCGGCGCGCCGGGATCACCGGTGCGGGTGCCTCACCGGCCCGGCCCCGCAGCTCCCGCAGACCCCGCAGACCCCGCCGGCTCCCGCCGCCGCCCGAGCAGCGCGCCCGCGGCCAGCGCGCCCGCGAGCACGAGCGCGGCGTTGACCCCGACCGCGGTCCTGACCCCGGAGAGCACGGCCCCGGGGCCCTCCCCGCCCACGGCGGTGATGCGGGCGGTGGCGACGGCGCTCATCACCGGGATGCCCATGGTGATGCCGACCTGCTGGGTCATGGTCGCGAGCCCGGTGGCCAGGCCCTGTTCGGAGTCGGGCAGCCCGGAGGTGGCGGTGACCATGAACCCGGTGATCATCAGCATGTTGCCGACGCCGCCGGCGAACGTCGCCGCGAGCAGCAGCCAGATCCAGTCGCCCGAGGTGCCGAGCGCGAGCAGCGCCGCGGTGGCGACGGCCTGCGCCACGCCGCCGTAGACGATGGTCGCGCGGCTGCCGATGCGGCCGGTGACGCGCCCGCCGAGGGTGCCGCCGAGGACGGTGCCCAGGCCCAGGACGCCGAAGGCGAGGCCGGTGGCGAGCGGCGTGTAGCCCAGGACCTCCTGGAGGTAGAGGGTGAGCAGGAAGACGAGGGAGGTCTCGGTGAGGAAGGCCACGAGCCCGGCGGCGTTGCCCCACACGACGGTGGGCCGCCTAAGGATGCGTACGGGCACCAGCGGCTTGTCCGCGCGCCGCTCGACGCACCAGAACGCGACGAGCAGCGCGGCGCCGGCGCCGAGCGCCGCGAGGGTGCCGGGCCGGGTCCAGCCGGCCTCGCCGGCCCGGGTCAGCCCGTAGACGACGGCGAGCAGCCCGCCGGTGACGGTGACCGCGCCGGGGACGTCGAGCCGGGGCCGGCCGGCGGGGCGGGAGTCGGCGATGACGGCGGGCGCGACGGCCAGCACGGCGGCGGTCACGGGCACGTTGACCAGGAACGCCCAGCGCCAGGAGAGCAGGTCGGTGAGGAGCCCGCCGAGCACGGCGCCCGCGGTGAACCCGGCGGACATGAGCGCCCCGTTGAGCCCGAGCGCCCGCCGCCGCAGCGGGCCCTCCGGGAAGGCGGTGGTGAGCAGGGAGAGCCCGGCGGGGGTGACGGCGGCGGTCGCCAGGCCCTGGAGGACGCGGGCGACGAGCAGCATCCCGGGGGAGGTGGCGAGGCCGCCGAGGGCGGAGGACAGGCCGAGCAGGGCCATGCCGCCGAGGAAGAGCCGCTTGCGGCCGAAGAGGTCGGCGATGCGGCCGAAGAGGAGGGTGAAGCCGGCGGCGGCGAGCGCGAAGGCGGTGGCGATCCACTGCAGGTGGGCGAGGGGGAAGCCGAGGCCGGCGCCGATGACGGGGAGGGCGACGTTCAGGATGGAGAAGTCCACCGCGACCATGAACTGGGCGCCGAGGAGGAGGGTGAGGACGAGCTTCTGCCGGCCGGTCATGCGGGGCGCGCGGGGCGCCGTTGCGGCGGTCTGGTCCAGCACGGACATGGAGGTTCCCTTCGTACGGGCTAACGGGACCCGTGTTCCGTTAAGCTGGAGCCGAAGGTAGCAGAGGATTCCGAACTAATGAAACTGGAGATCCGTTAGTGAGCCTCGAATCCGATCCCGGCACGCTCCGGCCCGGCGGCCGTACCGCGCGGGTGCGGGCCGCGGTGCTCCAGGCCGCCGGCGACGCGCTGGCCGAACACGGCTTCGCCCACCTCGACCTCGCCGACGTCGCCCGCCGCGCCGAGGTCGGCAAGACCACCGTTTACCGCCGCTGGGGCACGGCCACCGGGCTCGTCGCCGACCTGCTCGCGGACATGGCGGAGCAGTCAGTGCCGCGGACCGAGACCGGCTCGCTGGCCGGCGACCTGCGCGCCAACGCCCGCCTCGTCCGGCGCACCCTCGCCGACCCCCGGCAGGGCGCGCTGTTCCGCGCGGTGATCGCGGCGGCCACGTGCGACGAGCGCGCGGCGGCGGCCCTGCACCGCTTCTACGCGATCCGCATCGCCGAGTGGGCCCCCTGCGTCGAGCAGGCGGCGGCCCGCGGCGAAGTCCCCGCCGGCACCGACCCGCACGAGGTCGTCCGCGCCGTCTCCGCCCCCCTGTACTACCGCCTGCTCGCCAGCGGCGACCCCCCCGACGACGCCGCCGCCGACGGCGGCGCGGCGGCGGCGGTGGCGGCGGCGCGGGCGGGCGCGTACGTGGTGTGACGCGGGCGCGGGGCCGCCGCCGGGAGGCGGCCGCGCTCTCAGGAGCCGTGCTGGCGGAGGAACGCCTTCAGGCCGGCCAGGTCGTCGGTGTTGATCCAGTCCACGTCCGCGTCGAGGAGCGTGCGCCACAGGTTGTCGCGGGCCGGGCCCGGGGCGTCCGGGGTGGCCCAGAAGCGGACCGTCTGGCCCTGCCGGTGGGCGGTGTGGACGATGAGGTTCAGCCAGTTGCGCTCGGCGGCCGGCATCGTGCCGGTGCCCTGCCAGCTGAAGCTGGCGTTCCAGTTGCCGCTGATGAGCGGGATGAACGACGCGGGGACACCGGAGTTGATGTCGTCGTGGCGGCCGTCGTAGAAGGCGTAGCGCAGCTTCTCGGCCTCCATCGGCGCGCGGGCGCCGCGGTCGCCGGAGATGACGGCGGTCACCGCGCGGCGGCGGACCCGGCCGCCGGCGGCGGAGCTGAAGATCGAGCCGTAGCCGCGCAGCACCTCGGACAGCGCGCGGTACGTCGGGCCGCCGGCGGTCTTGAGGTCGATGAGCAGCTGGAGGGAGAGCCGGTGCCCCCGGTAGACGCGGCCCCCGTTGGCCCGTACGCGGCGGGCCAGCGGGTCCAGGTAGAGCCGCTGGAGGGTGCGGGCGGGGTCGAGCTGGGACGCGTCGTGGGCGACGAGGAGCCGGCCGTCGACCAGCCAGATGTCCGCCTCGACGCTGGCGAAGCCGTGGTCCAGCGCGTCGAGGAGGGGGCGCTCGTGCAGGTAGTCGTTGTGGGCGTGGGCCTGCCGCAGGGGCGCGGGCCCGCGGCCCCGCTCGGGGCGGTGCCGGTCGGCGGCCTGCGCGTACGCGGGGAGCCCCCCGGCGAGCGCGCCGCCGGCGACGGCGGTGGACAGCGTGGCGACGGCGCGGCGTCTGGAGTAGGCGGACACGGTCCCTCCCCTGGTACGGCGTGCAGGATGGACCGCAGTATTGACGCCGCGGGGCGACTTGCACAGGGTGCCCGCGGTGAACGGGAGTTGACCCGCGACGGGCGGTCTCCGGGCCCTTACGGT
>NZ_BAAAPF010000495.1:0-3402 GCF_039531005.1 Streptomyces synnematoformans | reverse complement strand
CCGCCGCGCCCGCGCCTCCGCCGGCCCCGCCGGCGCTGCCGCCGGCGCCGTGGTTCACCGGGCGGGCCGAGGAGGTGGCGACGCTGCGGCGGGGGGTGACCGCGGAGCCCGACGGCTCGGGCACGCCGGTCGCCGAACTGGTCTGGGGCGAGCCGGGTATCGGCAAGACCGCCCTCGCCCGGCAGGTGGCGCACCTCGTACGCGACGACTTCCCCGGCGGGCAGACGCTGGTGCCCATGGCCGCGCCGGACGGCTCCCCGCGCCCCGCCGCCGAGGTGGTCGGCGAACTCGCCGTGCCGGCCGCCCCGGGGGAGCGGGCGCTGCTGATCCTCGACGACGTGGTGGACGCGGCGCAGGCACGCGACGTGCTCGCCGCGGTGCCCGTGCTGCCCGGCCATGGGCTGCTGATCACCAGTCGGCTGGGGCTCGCCGGGCTGGTCGCCACCCACGGCGTACGGGTCCACCGCCTCGGCGCCCTCCCGGCCGCGGAGGCGGAGGAGCTGCTGGCGGCGGTGCTGGGCGCGGAGCGGGTCGCGGGGGAGCCCGGCGGCGCGGAGGAACTGGCCCGGGTGTGCGGACACCACCCGCTGGCGCTGGTGATCGCCGCTGCCCGGCTCGGTACCCGCCCGGCGCTGCGGCTCGGCGACTGCGCGCGCTGGCTCGCCGACGACCCGCTGGGCCGGCTGTCGCTCAGCGGCCACCCGCGGATGTCGGTGCGGGAGCTGTTCGACGCCGCCCTGGGCCGGCTCGACCCCGAACTCGTCGGTGCGTACGCGGCGCTCGGCGCGCTGGCGGAGCCCGGCTGGGACGCTGCCGACTGCGCCGCCGTGCTCGGGCTGGCCCCGGCGGAGTGCGAGGCGGTGCTCGAACGGCTCGCCGACGCGGGCCTGCTGGAGGACGGGCCGCCGGGCCCGTACCACCCGCATCCGCTGCTGCGCCTGCACGCGCGGCTCGTGGCGGGCCGCGGGGGCGGTTCGCCGCCGCGGCGGCGGGACCAGCACGGCCCGCCCGGCCGTCCGGCCCAGCCGGGCCAGCAGGGGCGGCAGCGCCAGCCGGGCCAGCAGGACCGGACCAGCAGCAGCCAGCCGAAACAGAAGGTGTGAGAGGGATGCCACGAGCGTTCGAGGACTTCGCCGCGATGCGGCCCAGGCTGCGCCGGGACGTGCTGTACACCCAGACCCCCGGAGGCGTGCTGTTCCACAACGCGGACGGCGGCTTCCACCTGGCGGGGCGTACGGCCTACCGCTTCGCCTCGCTGATCGTGCCGCACCTCGACGGCAGCCGGCCGCTCACCGACATCTGCGCCGGACTCGGCGCGGCGCAGCGGGCGATGGTCGCGGAGCTGGTCGGCTCGCTGGTGGAGCGGGACTTCGCCCGCGACGCCGCGCCCGCGACCGCGCCCGGCCCGCCGGCCGCCGTCGCGGAGCGGTTCGCCGCCCAGATCGCGTACGTCGACCACTACGTGGACGGCGCCGCGGCCCGCTTCGACCGCTTCCGCGAGACGCGGGTCGCGGTGCTGGGCACCGGCGAGGCGGCGCGGTGGTGCGTGCTGGGCCTGATACGCAACGGGCTCGCCGGAGTCGCCGCGGAGGAGCGGCCGGAGGCCGCGCTCGCGGAGGCCGACGAGCTGACCGCCGCCGGGTCCCCGGCCGTGCTCACCCCCGTGGACGCCGGCGCGCTCTCCTCGTACCAGGTGCTCGTCGTCACCGGCGCCGACGCGCCCGCCCGCACCCACGCCCTGCTGCGGGCCGGCCTCGCCGAAGGCCAGCTCCTCATCCCCGCCTGGACGTTCGGCGACCGCGTCGTCGTCGGCCCCCGCTCCGGCGGGCTCACCGCCGGCTGCCTCGGCTGCACGCTGCTGCGGCTCGGCGACACCACCGACCTGGCGGCCGCCGCCGCGCTGCTCGCCGAGCTGGCCGGGGTGGCCGAGCCGGCGCCGGCCCCCGCGGGCGGGGCGCTGACCGGGCCGGTCGCGGCGATGGTCGGCAACCTGCTCGCGTACGAGGTCTTCCGCACCGTCACCGGCGCGCTGCCCGCCGAGACCGAGGGCCAGGTCCTCATCCAGGACCTGGACTCCCTCGACGTCGTCGCCGAACCGCTGCGCCCGCACCCGCGCTGCCCGCGCTGCGCCGACCCGGGCGCGGGCGCCGGCACCGGCGCGGGCACCGCGGAGCTGCGGCCCGACGAGCTGACGGTCGCCCCGACGGTGACGGTGGAGACGGCCCGCGAGGCGGAGGAGCTCGTCGCCCGCCTCAACCGGCTCGGCGACGCGCTCGTCCGCCCGCACGTCGGCGTCTTCACCCGCTACCGCGACGAGGAGCTGACCCAGACGCCGCTGAAGGTGAGCCGGATCGAGGTGCCGGCCGCCGCGGGCCGCTGCGCGAACTCCCGGCGCGGATACGGCGGCTGGGGCCGGACGCGCTGGTCGCCGACGCCGGTACGGGGGCCACGGTGGACGACGTGACGGCGTGGGCGCGTACCACGTCGCTGCTGACGAAGGACGAAGTCGCCGTGCCCGCGGCCGCGCTGTGCCCCGCGGGGGCGGCCAACCGCGACGGCCTCGTGCTGCGGGGGTCGTGGGGCACGGGCGCGGGGGAGAGCGCGGGCGAGGCGGCCGGGCACGCCCTGCTGTCGGCGCTGGCGCACCAAGGGTTGCTGCGCGCGGTTCGGGGTGGTCACGGGGCTACCCCGGCCCGCGCGCAGCCAACGGGGGACGACCCGGAGTGGGTGTTCCTGACCCGTTCGGTGGAGACGCTGGGCGTGGCGGTGGAACTCCTGGACCTCGGCGAGTCGGAGCGCACCGGGGTGTCCGTGGCGCTGGCCCGCGAACCGGGCGTGGCCGCCCGCTGGGCGGTGGGGGCGGCGCTGACGCCGGCGGGGGCGGCGGTCGCGGCGCTGCGGGACCTGCTGGGGCAGGTGCAGCTGGCGGCGGAGACCGGCGAAGCGCCGGACACGGGCGACGAGCTGCTGCCGGACCTGGCGCCGGGAGCGGTACGGCTGCCGGAGCCGGGCCCGGAGCCGGAGCCGGGCGCTGAGACCGGCCCGGCGGCAGAGGCGGCGACGTTCCCGGTCGTGCTGGAGCGGCTGCGCGCCGCGGGGCAGGACGTGCTCTGGTGCGACACCACGCCGGTCGACCTGCGGTCGGCCGGGCTGCACACCGCGCGGGTGCTGCTCACCAAGGAGGGCACCGGTGGCGACAGCTGACCCCGAGGCCCCGCCCGCGGCGGCCCCCTGGGTCGCGGCGTGCGCCGGACTGACCACGGAACTGACGGCCCGCCTGGCGACGCTGCTCGCCACCCCGCCGACGGTGGAGGTGGCCCCGCTGGGCCTGACGAACGCCTTCGCCCCGCCGGCGCCGCGACCCGGCTCCGCCGGGGACGCGGGTGCGGGTGCGCCTGCGGC
>NZ_BAAAPF010000494.1:0-3422 GCF_039531005.1 Streptomyces synnematoformans | reverse complement strand
CGCCGACCGCCGACCGCCGGTCTCCGGCGGGCCCGCCTCCGTACCGCGGCCGCGGCCCGTCGCCCCGGCCGGCGACGACGCGGACGAGCGGCTGGCCCGGGTGGCCCTGACGCGGCTTGTGGAGCCCGGGGACGAGATCGCCGGGCGGTGGCTGCGCACCCACGGAGCCGTCGCGCTGCTGCGCTGGATCACCGGCGACGCCCCGCCGCCCACACCGGCGACCGAAGCCCGGCTCGCCCGCTACCGGCGGCGGCTCGGCGGGCCCGACGCCCGGCAGGACCTCGCCGCCGCCGCGGCGGCCGGTGCCGGCTTCGTCTGCCCCGGCGACGCCGAGTGGCCCCGGCAGCTCGACGACCTCGCCGCCGCGCGCCCCCTCGGCCTCTGGGTCCGCGGCCGCGTCGACCTGCGGCTGTGGGCGCTGCAGTCCGTGGCCGTCGTCGGAGCCCGCGCCTGCACCGAGTACGGCGCCCACGTCGCCGGTACGCTCGCCGCCGGCCTCGCCCACGCCGGCTGGGTCGTCGTCTCCGGCTCCGCCTACGGCATCGACGCCGCCGCACACCGCGGCGCGCTCGCCGCCACCGGAGCCACCGTCGCCGTCCTGGCCTGCGGCGTCGACCGCGTCTACCCGCCGGGCCACACCGAACTCCTCGGCCGCGTCGCCGAGCAGGGGCTGATCGTCGCCGAACTCGCCCCCGGCGACCACCCCACCCGGTCGCGGTTCCTCCTGCGCAACCGCGTGATGGCCGCCCTCACCCGCGGCACCGTCGTCGTGGAAGCCGAGCGCCGCAGCGGCTCGCTCGTCACCGCCCGCTGGGCGCAGCGCCTGGGCCGCGCGACGATAGCAGTCCCCGGCCCGGTCACGTCGGGCCTCTCCGCCGGCGTGCACGAACTGCTGCGCGGCGAGGCGGAACTGGTCACCGAGGCCGCCGAGGTCGTCGAACTGGTCGGCCGCATCGGCGCCGACCTCGCCCCGGCCCGCCGCGGCCCGGTCGTACCACGCGATCTGCTCCCGGCCGCCACCGCACGCGTGCTCGAAGCCGTCCCCGGACGGGGCACCGCCCGGCCCGAGCAGATCGCACGCGAGGCGGGTACGGAGCGCGACGAAGCCTTGGGCAGGCTTCATGAGCTGCAGTCCCTCGGCTTCGTCGCCCGCGACGGCACCGGCTGGCGCCTGGCGCGGCGCGCCACCGAGCACCCCATCAGGTGACGAGCCGTTCCTTGACCTGGGACGTTCGGGTGAAAGGGTGGGGGAGATGCAAACCGACCCCCACCCCGTGCCGCAGCGGCCGTCCCCCCGCCGTGACCTCCCGATAACCCGCGGGTGCGGTGCGCGGAACGCATCTGCGTACTCATGAAGAGCCGCCAGTCGCAGAATGCGACCGTACGGTCACGCTACGCTCGCGGAACGTTCCCTCACTCCCCAACCCCCCACCCCCCGCTTCCTCTCAGTCCACCCGAACCCCGTCCCCCACCAGAACGGTTCAAGGCGACGACGCATGCCCCAGCACATCTCCGGGTCCGACCGTGCCGCACCACGCACAGCACCCTCGTCGGTGGACGAGCTGTGGCGGTCGTACAAGGAGACGCGTGACGGCCGGCTGCGCGAGCAGCTGATCCTGCACTACTCCCCCCTCGTGAAGTACGTTGCCGGGCGCGTCAGCGTGGGTCTGCCGCCCAACGTGGAGCAGGCCGACTTCGTCTCATCCGGAGTCTTCGGACTCATCGACGCCATCGAGAAGTTCGACCCCGAGCGCGCCATCAAGTTCGAGACGTACGCCATCACCCGCATCCGCGGCGCGATGATCGACGAACTGCGGGCGCTGGACTGGATCCCGCGCTCCGTACGGCAGAAGGCCCGGGCCGTCGAACGCGCCTACGCCACCCTCGAAGCCGCCCTCCGCCGCACCCCCTCGGAAGCCGAGGTGGCCGCGGAGATGGGCATCCGGCTGGAGGACCTGCACGGCGTTTTCAGCCAGCTTTCGCTCGCCAACGTCGTCGCCCTCGAAGAGCTGCTGCACGTCAGCTCCGACAACGGCGACCGCCTCAGCCTCATGGACACCCTGGAGGACACCGCCGCCGACAACCCGGTCGAGGTCGCCGAGGACCGCGAACTGCGCAGGCTGCTCGCGCGGGCCGTGAACACCCTCCCCGACCGGGAGAAGACGGTGGTCACCCTCTACTACTACGAGGGCCTCACACTCGCCGAGATCGGCCAGGTACTCGGCGTCACCGAGAGCAGGGTGAGCCAGATCCACACCAAGTCGGTCCTGCAACTGCGCGCCAAGCTGGCCGACTCCGGCGGCTGAACCGCGGTCGCGGTCTAAAGTTGGACCGTGCCGAAGATTCGAGCGGCCTCCGTGGCCGAGCACCGGACCATGCAGCACCGCGCGCTGCTCGACGCCGCGCGCGAACTCCTCGGCGAAGGCGGCACCGAAGCGCTGACCTTCGCCGCGCTCGCCGAGCGCACCGGCCTCGCGCGCTCGTCGGTGTACGAGTACTTCCGCAGCCGGGCCGCCGTGGTCGAGGAGCTGTGCGCCGTCGACTTCCCGCGCTGGGCGGCGGACGTGGAGGCGGCCATGGACCGTGCCGACACCCCCGAGGCGAAGGTCGAGGCATATGTGCGAGCGCAGCTCGCGCTCGTCGGCGACCGCCGCCACCGGGCCGTCGTCGCGATCTCCGCGGGTGAACTGGACGCCGACGCCCGCGAGAAGATCCGCGCCGCCCACGGCGGGCTGATCACGATGGTCGTCGAGGCCCTGACGGCCCTCGGCCACGACGAGCCCCGCCTGGCCGCCACCCTGCTGCAGGGCGTCGTCGACGCCGCCGTGCGCCGTACCGAAATCGGCGCCGACCCCCCGGACACCGTCGCCGACACGGCCGTCGCCGTCGCTCTCCACGGCGCCGCCCGCTGACCCGCGGCCCGGCGCCCCGCCGCGTCGCGAGCCGCGTCCCGTCAGGAGCCGCCCGGCGGCGGCCGGCCGAACACCGGCAACAGCCGGTGACGGCCGCCCGTGAGCAGCCGGGGCGGCAGCAGCGACAGCGGGTCCAGATAATGCGGGCCGCGGCGCAGTCCCCAGTGGAGACAGGGCGCCGCGCAGTGGTACGAGCCGCCCTGCAGATGCCCCACGATCTGCCCGGCCCCGACCCGCGCCCCCTTCCGCACCGCGGGCAGCACCGGCTCGTACGTCGTCCGCAGCGGCGGACGGCCCGTCCCCGGATGGTCCACGGCCACCACCCCGCGCCCCGCCACCCCGCCGGCGAAGGACACCCGGCCCGCGGCCGGCGCACGCACCGGCTGGCCCGCCGCGGCGCGCAGGTCGACCCCGCGGTGCCCCGGCCCGTACGGCGAACGCGGCGGGTCGAAACCCCGCTCCACCACCGGCCGCCCCCCCCCCCCCCCCGCCCCCCGCCCCCCCCCCCCC
>NZ_BAAAPF010000493.1:0-3425 GCF_039531005.1 Streptomyces synnematoformans | reverse complement strand
GGCCGCAGCCGCGGCCGCGGCCCCCGCGTCCGGCACCGTCCCGCGCCGTCCCTCACGCATCGCGCCGCCGCAGCCGCCACGCCGCCAGCGCCAGCGCCGCCGCCGCCCACACCGCCAGGACCCCGAGCCCCGCCCACGGCCCCTGCGGCATACACCCGTCCTCCGGCACGCACACCGTCTCCACCTGCTCGTACCGCGGCGTCGTGCTCTGCACACCGAACCCCGCCACCGGCGTCACCCGGAACAGCCACTCCACCGCCCCCAGCGGCAGCCCTCCGCCCAGCACCAGCGGCAGCACGAACAGCACCACCACGATCGTCACGGCCGCCGCCGTGTGCCGCAGCAGCGCCCCCAGCGCCAGCGCGAACAGCGCCACCAGCGCCAGCAGCAGCCCCGTGCCCACCACCGCCCGCAGCGCCGCCCCGTCGGTCAGGGACACCTCCGGGAACTGCGGCGGCCGGTGCCCGCCCGACCGCAGCGCCCGCTGCCCCACCAGGAACGACACCACCGCGGCCGCCAGCCCCGCCGCGAACGCCACCGCCGCCAGCACCGCGCCCTTCGCCACCAGCACCCGCCCGCGCCGCGGGGCGGCGGTGAACGTCGTACGGATCATGCCGCGCCGGTACTCGGCGGTGATGAACAGCACCCCCAGCGCCGCGAACGCGATCAGCCCGACCTGCGCGCCCGCCAGGCTCATCCACGTCAGGTCGGCCGCGGGCGGGAGCGGGCCGATGTCGCCGGACCCGGTGACGGTGAACGTGCCGCCGGAGCGTTCGGCGCCGCCGGCCGGGCCGTTCGCCGCCGCCGGGCCGGATGCCGGCCCCACGGCCTCGTCCCGCCACGCCGCGTCGCCGCCGTCCCCGTCCCCGCCGCCGTTCCCGTCCGCGTCCCCGTTCCCGGAGCCGGAGGCGCCTTCGAGCCGTACGTGGTCAAAAACCCCCGTCGCCTCGCTCGGCCCCGTCGCGACGTCCAGCGCCCCGAACGACCGCTCCTGCCGCACCGTCTCCGGCGCCGCCACGAACAACCCCGCCCGCGCCGTCTCCGGCAGCCCGGCGACGGACACGCTGCCGACCTCGCGCCAGCGTTCGCCTCCCCCGCCGGCTACGCCCTCACTGGCGGGGGTGCCCCCATTGGTGGGGGTGCCCCCTCCCCCGCCGGCTACGCCCTCATTGGCGGGGGTGCCCCCATTGGCGGACACGTAGCCGGTCAGCCGGTCGCCCTCGCGCGTCAGCCGCAGCCACACCGGCGCGTCGCCGGCCACGGCGCCGCCGGCGACGTCGTGCTCGAACCCGTGCTGCAGCCGCACCCCGTGCTTGTACGTGCGCATCAGCGCCACGTACGGACTCCCCGGTTCGGTGCCCGCCTTCACGATCACGCCGGCCTTCGCCCACGGCGCGTCCGTGTCCGCGCCCGTCGTCAGGTCCGTCACGCGCGCGGTGATGCTGCCGTCCCCGGCCAGCGGCCGGTGCACGAAGCGGAACGAGTCCGCGACCCGCGCCGCCGCCGCGCCGGGGCCGCCGCCCCCGCCCCCGTCGCCGTCGCCGGAGATGACGGCGTCGCTGCCGCCCGCCGACACCAGCGACACCAGGACCGTCACCACTGCTCCCGCAAGCAGCGTCAGCAGCCACCGGCCGACGCTGCGCAGCTTCGTGAACTCGGCGTGCAGCAACCGCAGGAAACCGTCGCGCGCGGGCGGCAGCTGCGAACGGTACGGGGCCACGCCCCCGCCCTCCGTACGCACAGCCACCCCGGCGTCACCCGTATCCGCATCGGCACCCGTACCGGCGCCCGCACCCGCACTCCCAGCCGCGGTCATCGCGGACCCTCCCCCTCCGGCACGGCGGCGAACTCCGCCTCGCCCCGCGTCAGCTCCATGTACGCCTCCTCCAGCGACGCCCGGTGCGCCGCAAGACCCGAGAACGGCACCGCCTCGGCGCCCAGCAGCTCCGCCACCCGCTCCGCCGGCAGCCCCGCCACCGTCAGCGACTCCCGGCCCGTCGCCGCCACCGTCGCCCCCGCCGCCGACAGCACCGTCATCGCCCGCTCCCGCGCCCCCGTCTGCAGCGCGACCCGGCTGTCGGAGGCGGCGGCCAGCAACGCGGCCACCGGCGTGTCCGCAACGAGCCGGCCGCGGCCGATCACCACCAGGTGGTCGGCGGTGTCCTCCAGTTCGCTCATCAGATGGCTGGAGACGAGCACCGCCCGCCCCTGGGCCGCCAGCCGGCGCAGAAAGCCGCGGATCCAGCGGATGCCCTCCGGGTCCAGGCCGTTGACCGGTTCGTCGAAGAGCAGCACCGGCGGGTCGCCGAGGAGCGCGGCGGCGATGCCGAGGCGCTGCCGCATCCCGAGCGAGTAGCCGCCGGCCCGCCGCCGCCCCGCCCCGGCGAGCCCCACCTGCTCCAGCAGCTCGTCGACGCGGCCGGCCGGCAGGCCGTGCGAGTGCGCCAGCCACAGCAGGTGGTCGCGCCCGCGCCGGCCGGGGTGCACGGCCGCCGCGTCCAGCGCGGCGCCCACGTGCTGCAGCGGGCGGCGCAGCGCCCCGTACGGGAGGCCGCCGATCAGCGCGCTGCCCGCGTCGGGGGCGTCGAGGCCCAGGACGATGCGCATGGTGGTGGACTTGCCGGCCCCGTTGGGGCCGACGAACCCGGTGACCTGCCCCGGGACGACCGTGAACGACAGTCCGTCCACGGCGGCGACCGGTCCGAAGTGCTTGCGCAGGTCCCGGACCTCGATGGTTGCTTCTGACGCTGCCATGGTGAGGAGGCTACGAAGCGGGCGGCGGGCGGGTCGTCACGCAGGGGAGGAGTCTTGCGGGCGCCGGAGTAGCTCGCGCGGGGGAGGCGGTTGTCCGGAGCAGGAGGGACGCCGGGAGGGGCGGGCGCGGGGAGAATGGCGGCGTGACGGGAGCACGGAAGGCGCGGGAAGAGCGGAGAGAACGGGGAGGACGGACAGAACGGGGAGGACGGACAGAACGGGGAGGACGGACAGAACGGGGAGGACGGACAGAACGCAGGGCGTGGGGAGAACGGGGGGAGCGCCTCGCCGCCTCCCCCGACGGCCCCGTCGCCGCCGCCGCGCTCCTCACGCTGCTCGCCGCCGTCGACACCGTCCTGCGCACCGACCCCGGCGACCGCCTCACCGCCGCCCTGCTACTCGCCTTCGGCGCCACCGCCCCCGTCGCGCTGCTCCGCACCCACCCCGGCCCCGCCGCCGTCCTCGCCACCGCCGCGAACACCCCCCTCGCCGCCCTCCTCGGCGCCCCCGTCGCCGCCGGCGTCGCCGCCCAGGCGCTGCTCCTGCACCGCCTCGCCCGCCACGGCTCCCGCCGCGGGCGCGCCCTCGCCGTGCTGCTCCTGCTGCCGCTCGCCGGCGGCGCCACCGGCGACCCCGGCCCCGCCCCCGGCCGCCGGCTCGGCGACACCGGG
>NZ_BAAAPF010000492.1:0-3433 GCF_039531005.1 Streptomyces synnematoformans | reverse complement strand
CGCCCCGGCCGGCGCCCGGCCGCAGCAGGCGCAGGCCGCGCCGCCGGCCGGCGGGTCGTTCGCGCCGTTCTGGTTCGCGGTGCCGGCGGCCCGGCCGCTGTTCGCCGAGGACGGCTCCTCCAAGCAGCTCGCCGAGCTGACCCCGGGGGACTGGTACCTGGCGGTGGACCAGCGCGGTGCCGCGCTGGTCGCGCAGACCCAGGACGGCCGCCGCGGCGTCCTGCAGGACACGACCGGCATCCAGCGCGGCGCCTGACGGGCCCCGCCCGCAGCCGTACATCCCCCGGCGGCCCCCGCCCGTCACGCACGAGCGGGGGCCGCCGCATGTCCGCTCCGCCCGCGGCCCGGCCGCGGGCCCGGCCGCAGTCCGGCCGCGCGTCCGGGCGCGTCAGCTCCAGGCCGTCGCCGCCAGCCAGCGGTCCAACAACGCGGCGTCCCCCAGCACCTCCACCCGGTCGCTGTCCGGCGGCAGCCGCCGGTGGAACACCAGCAGCACGTCCGCCAGCGGCCCGCGCAGCGCCACCGCGGCCTTCTCGTGCGCCCGGCGCCAGGTGAACCCCTCCGCCCCCAGCGCGACCAGCCACTCGGCGCCGGCCTCCGGCGGCGTGTCGGTGGCGTGCAGATGGATGCCGGAGCCGGCGACGTCCGGGGCGCGCAGCGCGGCCAGGTCCGCGTCGCCGCCGCGCTGCGCGAACTCAAGGATCTCCAGCCACTCGTCGACCGTGTCCGCGGCCACGTCCGCCGCGACGGCGAACTCCACGCCCGCCGCCCCGTCGGCGTCCGCCCGGTGCACGACCGTCTCGTGCACCATCCGCCGCGCCCAGAACGCGGCCCGCTGCTCCTCCGCCCACGTCCACACCCCAGCGTCCGGCCCCGCCGCGCGCAGTTCCGCGGCGAGCAGCCGCGCGCCCTCCGCCAGCCAGCCGTCGAGCGCGGCGGGCGTACGCGACCCGGGGCCGGCGAAGCCGGGCACCTCCTCGTCGGGGATCTCCTCCGCGGCGCGGGTACGGACGAGTTCGGCCGCCCACCGGTGCGCGCCGCCGACGTGCACGGCCAGTTCGCCGAGGTCCCAGTCGGGGCAGGTGGGCACCCGGGTCCCCGGGTCGGCGCCGCGTACGGTGCGGCGCAGCAGGTCGGTCTGCGTGCCGAGTTCGGCGCAGTAGCGGTCGTACGCAAGTCTCATGCCGGCGCACTCTACGGGCCCGCCGCCGCCGGGCGCCGCCCGCTTTCCGCGCCGTGCACCCACCGCCGCCCGCGCCCCGGGGGCGGCGCGCCGCGACCGTGTCTAGCGGGGCTTCGGCTCCGGCTTCGGCGTCCGGTCCGGGGCCGCGTCGACCAGCCGGCAGACCGTCTCGATGTCGATCCGCACCTGCGCGATCGACGCCCGCCCCGACAGCCAGGTCATCAGCGCCGAGTGCCACGTGTGCTCGATCACCCGCACCACCGACAGCTGCTCCGGCGTCGGCCGGCTCCCGGCGCCCATCGCGTCCAAAATGATCGCCGTGGTCAGCCGGGAGGCGACGTCGACCTCCGGGCTCACCGACCGGTCGGCGAAGCTCAGCGCGCGCACCATCGCGTCCGCGAGCAGCGGCTCGCGCTGCAGCGCGCGGAAGGCGCGCATCAGGGTCTGCGCGACCCGGGCGCCCGGGTCCGCCGCCGTCGGCGGGCGCTTGCGGAGCGTCTCGTGCAGCTGCCGCAGCTGGTCCTGCAGGGTGGCGACGAGCAGGTGGATCTTGGAGGGAAAGTACCGGTAGAGCGTGCCGAGCGCGACGCCGGCCTGCTCCGCGACCGCGCGCATCTGCACGGCGTCGAAGCCGCCGCGGCCGGCCAGCTCCGCGGTCGCCCGCAGGATGCCGCGGCGGCGCGCCTCCTGCCGCTCGGTGAGCTGCGCCCGGCCCGGCCCGCGGCCGGACCCGCCCGGGACGCCCGGGACGCCGGCCCTCGATGTTGTCGTCATGTGTCCCGATCTGTGCCGTGCTTCCCCCGACGGCAGCGCCGGCGGGCAGGTCTCGCTACCAACCGGTAGATTCGAAGCCGCCGAACGTCTGCCTGAAACTTGTTCTAGATTAGCGCGAGCGGTTACGCTCCGGCGAAACTGCAGTGAGAAGGGGGCCGTACGTGACCGCCGAGGTGCCACTGCGCATCGCCCTGCTCAGTTACAAGGGCAACCCCTACTGCGGCGGACAGGGCGTCTACGTCCGCCACCTCTCGCGCGAGCTGGCCCGCCTCGGCCACCGGGTCGAGGTGATCGGCGCCCAGCCCTACCCCGTGCTCGACGCCGGCGTCACCCTGACGGAGCTGCCCAGCCTCGACCTCTACCGCCAGCCCGACCCCTTCCGCACCCCCGCCCGCGGCGAGTACCGCGACTGGATCGACCTGGTCGAGGTCGCCACCATGTGGACCGGCGGCTTCCCGGAGCCGCTCACCTTCAGCCTCCGCGCCCGCCGCCACCTGGCCGCCCGGCGCGGCGACTTCGACGTCGTGCACGACAACCAGACCCTCGGCTACGGCCTCCTCGGCGGCGCCCGCTCCCTCGGCGCCCCGCTCGTGACCACCGTGCACCACCCGGTCACCGTCGACCGGGAACTGGAGCTGGCCGCCGCGCCCGGCCGGCGGCGGCGCTACTCGGTGCGCCGCTGGTACGGGTTCACGCGCATGCAGCGCCGCGTCGCCCGCCGACTGCCGAGCGTGCTGACCGTCTCCGGCTCGTCCCGGGCGCAGATCACCGAGCAGCTCGGCGTGCGCCCGGAGCGCGTCCACGTGGTGCCGATCGGTGCGGACACCGCGCTGTTCGGCCCCGACCCCGCGGTGCCGCGGGTGCCCGGCCGGATCGTCACCACGGCCAGCGCCGACGTGCCGCTGAAGGGGCTGGTCCACCTCGTCGAGGCGCTGGCGAAGATCCGTACGGAACAGCCGGACGCGCACGTCGTGGTGGTCGGCAAGCGCGCGGAGGACGGGCCGGTCGCGCAGGCCGTCGAGCGCTTCGGGCTGGGCAGCGCGATCAGGTTCGTCACCGGCATCAGCGACGAGGAGCTGGTCGGCCTGCTGCGCAGCGCGCAGGTCGCCTGCGTGCCCTCGCTGTACGAGGGCTTCTCGCTGCCCGCCGCCGAGGCGATGGCCACGGGCACGCCGCTGGTCGCCACGACCGGCGGCGCGATCCCGGAGGTCGCCGGGCCCGACGGCGAGACGTCCCTGGCGGTGCCGCCGGGGGACGCGGGCGCGCTGGCCGCCGCCCTCACCCGGCTGCTGTCCGACGCCCCGCTGCGCGACCGCCTCGGCGCGGCGGGGCGCGCGCGGGTGCTGGCCCGCTTCACCTGGGCGCAGGCGGCGAAACTGACCGCGGAGCGCTACCGGGAGGCCATAGCGGCGCACGCCGCGGAGGCCGGCCCCCGTACCCGGCCGCGAAGCGGCGCGACGGCGCCCCGCGTGCGCG
>NZ_BAAAPF010000491.1:0-3463 GCF_039531005.1 Streptomyces synnematoformans | reverse complement strand
TGCCGCTGGTGCGGGCGCTGCACGCGGGCCGAACGCGCGGGCGCGCGCGGGGGGGCGCCGCCGCGCGGGCCGACGGCCTGCGGGCGGAGGGCGGCGCGTGAACACCTGGCTCGCGATCGGGCTGACCTTCGCCGGCTGCTACGCCGTCAAGCTGCTCGGCCTCTCCGTACCCGCGGGCGCCCTGGAACGCCCCCTCGTGCGCCGCCTGGCCGCTCTGCTGCCGGTCGCGCTGCTGGCCGCGCTCACCGCACAGCAGACGTTCGCCGACGGCACGTCGCCGGCCCTCGACGCCCGCGCCGCCGGACTCGCGGCCGCCGGGGCGGCGCTGCTGCTGCGGGCGCCGTTCCTGGTCGTCGTGGCCGCCGCGGTGGTCCTCACCGCGGCCGCACGGGCCGTGGCCGGCTGACCGGGCCCGGGGGCGCGGGCCGGGTCTCCCGCGCGCCTTCAGAGCCTCCCGTACGCCCGCAGCGTCAGCAGCGCGTCCAGCGTCGCCATCGGCCGCGCCTCCAGCTCCGCCCCCGGCGACCAGCGCCGCCACGCCACCGGCCACCCGCCGTCCGCCCGCTGGTTCGCCGCCAGGAAGTCCAGCGACCGCGCCATCTCCGCGTCGCTGAACCACCGCCGCGCCAGCGACCCCGGCCGCCTGGCGTAGTCGTGCGGATGGTGGTGCTCGCCCGGCACGTGCCCCTCCGCGGCCGGCTGCGCGCCCGCCCGCCCCGGCTCCAGCAGCACCAGCCGCTCGGCGCGCACCAGCCGCCCCAGCCGGTCCGCGGCGGCCTCCGCCCGCCGCCGGTCGGGCACGTGGTCGAGGAAGGCGACCGCCGCCTCCGCCTCGTACGGGTGGCTCCGGCGCAGCGACTCGACGGCGTGCCAGCAGAAGTCGGTGGCGCGGAAGAGCCAGGCGTGCCAGACGTCGTTGCGGTGCAGCAGCCCCACGACCGGCGCGGTGGTCAGCAGCGCGCTCGGCGGGTCCGCCGGGACCGGCAACCACGGTGCGGCCGGGTAGCCGCGCAGCGAAGGGTGCACGGCGGGCAGGGCGCCGTCGGGGTTGGAGACGGCGGTCAGATAGCGGCAGACGTCCTCGGCCCGGCGGCCGGTGCAGCGGCCGAGGGAGTCGAGGACGCGGAGCGCGTGCGCGGTGTGCAGCGGCTGGCTGACCGGGCCGCGCAGATCGGGGTCCAGGGCGTGCCCGTAGCCGCCGTCGGCGTTCCGGTACGCGTCCAGCGCCTTCTCCACCCCGTCGGTGTCGGCGCCGCCCGGCACGAAGTGGTGGGCGAACCGGCGCTGCTCCAGCACGCGGGCGGTCTGCCAGATGAAATCTGCGGCGCGGGCCTGCGGGGAGTCAGCCATGAGGCGACGTTACGAGCACGGCGCCGCCGGCGGGGAGGCCAACGGGCGGGGAGCACTCTCAGGTGCACGTAACGGGCGGGATAATGGACGCATGCGGTTGACGGTCTTCTGGCAGCGGATGCGCGACTACTTCGGCGAGCCCTATGTCGACTCCTTCGCCCGCGACCACGTGATGTCCGAGCTGGGCGGCCGCACGGTCCGCGAGGCGCTGGACGCCGGGTGGGACGCGCGCGACGTGTGGCGCGGGGTGTGCGCGGCGATGGACATCCCCGCGGAGATGCGCTGAAGGGGCGCCCGCGGCCGTCGGCGGGCGCGCTGGTCGCGATCCCGGCGACGGCGACGCTGCCGGCGCTCCGCTCCGCGTACGTGCGCCGCTAGGCGTCCTGCCCGCCGCCCTCCGGAGCGGTCCGCGGCACCGCGATCGTCACCCGCAGGCCGGCCGGCTCGTTGCGCTCGTACGAGATCCGTCCCCCGCCCGCCGCCAGCAGCGCCCGGGCGATGGACAGCCCGAGCCCCGAGCCGGAGACGTTCTGGTGCCGTCCGCTGCGCCAGAAGCGGTCGCCGATGCGGCTCAGCTCCTCGTCGGTGAGCCCCGGCCCCGCGTCGGCGACCGCGACCGTCACCGTGTCGCCCGCCGCGGCCACCCGCACCTCCACCTCGCCGCCCGCCGGCGAGAACTTCACGGCGTTGTCGACCACCGCGTCCAGCGCGCTGGACAGCGCCACCGGGTCCGCCCAGCCGGTCACGGCGGCGGCGCCGGAGCGGAACAGCCGCACGTCCTGCGCCCGGGCCAGCGGCCGCCAGCTGGCGACCCGCTCCGCCGCCAGCCCCGCCACGTCCGTCAGCCGCGGGTCGGCGGGGGAGTGCTCGGCCTGCGCCAGGTCCAGCAGGTCGTCCAGGACCCGGGCCAGCCGGGTGCCCTCCGCCTGCACCGAGTCGATCTCCGCCGCGGCGCGCGGCGCCTCCAGCCGCAGCAGCTCGATGCGCAGCAGCAGCGCGGACAGCGGGTTGCGCAGCTGGTGGGAGGCGTCGGCGACGAAGGCGCGCTGCTGCTCCAGCACGTCCTCGACGTGGTCGGCCATCTCGTTGAACGAGCCGGCCAGCCGGCGCAGCTCCGGTGGGCCGCCGGCGGCGGCGACGCGGGACTTCAGCCGGCCGGTGGCGATGTCGTGGGTGGCCTTGTCCAGCACGCGCACGGGCCTGAGCACCCAGCCCGTCAGCCGGTACGCCGCCGCCACCGCGACCGTCATCGCGGCGGCGATGCCCGCGCCGAGCCACAGCCAGCCGGTGAGGGTGCGCGAGCGCATGGCGCCGGTGGGCGAGTCGGTGACCACGACGGCGACCACGTCCCCGTCCCGTACGACGGGGGAGGCGACGGTCAGCCGGCCGTCCTGCCAGGGCCAGACCTGCGCGGGGTCGTGGCTGCGGCGGCCGGCCAGCGCCTCGGCGAAGGCGTGCTCGCCCGGGCCGGCGGCCATGGCCCGCCAGCCGGCGGGGGCGGCGGCCATGGCGGTGCGGTCGCGGTAGTACACGCCGGCGCGGATGCCGTAGAGGTCGTGGTAGCGGCGCAGCTCCTCCTGGAGCGCGCGCAGCCGCTCGTCCTCGGCCGGCGCGCGGGCCTCGCTGCGGGAGGCGACGTACTGCGCGAGCGAGGCGAAGCGGGCGGTGTCGTCGATACGGTCCACGATCACGCGCTGCTGCTCATGCCCGGCGATCCGGTCGGCGAGCGGGAAGCCGAGCGCGAGCAGCATGCCCGCCATCAGCACGATGAGCAGCGGGAGCAGCCGGGTGCGCATACGGGCCCGGGCTCAGCCGGCCGGCGGCGGCACGAGGCGGTAGCCGACGCCGCGCACCGTCTCGATCAGCGCGGGCAGGCCGAGCTTGCCGCGCAGGGAGGCGATGTGGACCTCCAGGGTCCGGCCCGTGCCCTCCCAACTGCTGCGCCACACCTCGCTGATGATCTGCTCCCGCCGGAACACCACGCCCGGGCGCGCCGCGAGCAGGGCGAGCAGGTCGAACTCCTTGCGGGTCAGCTGCACCTCCGCGCCGCCGACGCTGACCCGGCGCGAGTTCGGCTCCAGCGTCACCGGGCCCACGACGAGGGGCGCCGCGG
>NZ_BAAAPF010000490.1:0-3488 GCF_039531005.1 Streptomyces synnematoformans | reverse complement strand
CCCGGCCCCGCCGGCCGCCCCGGCGGCATCTGCCGGGCTGCCGGCGGGAGCGGTGACGCGCACCCGGTCCGCCCGGTGGTGCTCGACGGCCAGGACCTCCAGCCGCCAGCCGCCGGGGTGCACCGCGTCGCCCGCGGCGGGGATGCGGGCCAGCGTCGTGGCGATCAGCCCGGCGACCGTCTCGTACGGCCCCTCCGGGGCGTCCAGGCCCAGCTCCGCGAGCTGGTCCAGACGGACGCTGCCGTCCGCCTCCCAGGCGGGCCGGCCGTCCGGGCCGACGCCCGCCGGCTGCAGGTCGGGCAGCTCGACCGGGTCGTGCTCGTCGCGCACCTCGCCGACGACCTCCTCCACGATGTCCTCCATCGTGGCCACGCCCGCGGTGCCGCCGTACTCGTCGATGACCACGGCCATCGTGCGCCGCTCCCGCAGCCGCTCCAGCAGCCGGTCGGCGGGCAGCGTCTCGGGCACCAGCAGCGGCTCCGCGGCCAGCTCGGTGACCCCCGTCGCGGCCCGGGCGCGGGGTTCGAGGGCGAGCACGTCGCGGATGTGTACCGTGCCGACGACCTCGTCCAGGCTGTCGGCGTAGACGGGGAAGCGGGACAGGCCGGTGGCGTGGGCGAGGTTCGCGGCGTCGGCGGCGGTGGCACCGGCCTGCAGCGCCTTGACGTCGACGCGGGGCGTCATGACGTTCTCCGCGGTCAGCTCGTGCAGGTGCAGGGTGCGGACGAACAGCTCGGCGGAGTCCGCCTCCAGCGCGCCGCCCGCGGCGGAGTGCCGGGCCAGCGAGACCAGCTCGTCGGGCGTACGGGCCGAGGCCAGCTCCTCCGCGGGCTCCAGGCCGACGCGGCGCACGACGCCGTTCGCGGTGCTGTTCAGATGGCGGATGAACGGGCCGAAGGCGGCGGTGAAGCCGCGCTGCGGCCCGGCGACCGCCTTCGCCACGGCCAGCGGCCGGGCGATGGCCCAGTTCTTCGGGACCAGCTCGCCGATCACCATCAGCACCACCGTGGACAGCGCCACGCCCAGTACGGTCGCCACCGGCGACGCCGCGCCGCCGAGGCCGAGGGCCCGCAGCGGGCCGCGCAGCAGCGTGGCGAGCGAGGGCTCGGCGAGCATGCCGATGACCAGCGAGGTCACGGTGATGCCGAGCTGGGCGCCGGAGAGCTGGAGGGTCAGCCGGCGGACGGCCTTCAGGGCGCCTTCGGCGCCGCGCTCACCGGCGGCGGCGGCGCGCTCCAGGTCGCCGCGCTCCACGGTGGTCAGGGAGAACTCGGCCGCCACGAAGAGCGCGCAGGCCAGGGTCAGCGCCAGGGCGCCGAGCAGCAGGAGGATCTCGGTCACCGTGCCACCCCCGCCCTGTCACTCGTCGTCCGGCGGGCTGTGGCACGGCTGGTACTGGGAGGTTCGCCCATTGCGGGTCCGCTGCTCCTTCGTGGTCGTCGGCGGGGATGTCCGGGAGTGCTCGTACACAGAGTCTCCGACATCAGGGTAAAGGGATGGTAAACCAGCTTGCGCGCCCGTGACCAGGCGCGGGCCGCGGTGCCCCGGTCCGCGGCACGCGCGCGTGCCGCGGACGCGAAGACAGGCTCAGGTGAGCATCAGCGGGTTGTCGTTGCGGTGCAGCCAGCGCAGATACGTCTCCGTGGAGCTGGCCGCCTCGCGGTAGGCGTCCTCCAGCGCGGTGTAGACGGCGTGGAACTCGCCGTCGGTGGTCGACGCCGCCCGGGCGGCGAGCAGCAGCCGTACGGTCAGCGGGTCGCCGCGCAGCGGCCTGATCGCCATGCCGGGGCGCGGGGTCGAGGTGGGCTGGCACGGGGCGACGGCGACCCCGGCCCGTACCAGGTCGGCGCCCGTCAGGTAGTCGCCCTGGATGACCCGCAGCTCCAGGCCGGCGCTGGCGAACATCCGGCGGATGCCGTGCCACTCGCCGTCCACGTGCGGGTCGACGACCCACGGGTGCCCGCACAGGTCGGCGAGCGCCACCTCCTCGCGCTCGGCCGCCGGGTGCGCCGCGGGCAGGGCGACGAACTGCGGCTCGCGCCACAGCAGCGTGCGCTGCCCGACGCCGTCCGGCACGCGCAGCGGGCAGCCGGTGACCTCGTGCACGAACGCGACGTCGAGCTGGCCGTCGGCGACCATCCGCAGCAGCGAGTTGGGCGAGGGGTCGACGCGGATGGAGACGTCCGTGGCCGGGAACCGGCCGCGCAGCCGGCACAGCCAGCCGGCCACGGCGCGGTTCGCGGTGCTGCCGAGCCGCAGCCGCGGCCCGCTCTCCCGCGCGCGTGCCTCCTCGCGCGCCTCGCTGACCAGGGTGGTCATCTCGGCGACGATCGGCCGGGCCCGGGCGGTGACGGAGCGGCCGAGCGGGGTCGGGCGGCAGCCCGAGCGGTCGCGGACGAACAGCCGGCCGCCCACGGCCCGTTCGATGCGGTTCAGCTGGGCCGTCAGGGACGGCTGGGAGACGCCGAGCCACCTGGCCGCCCCGTGCACGCTTCCGGCGTCGGTGATCGCGCACAGCGCCCGCAGATGCCTCAACTCCAGCTCCACGGGGGGAGCATAGCCGCGGTTAGTTGTCAGGGGCACTACACATATGCGCCGATCCGCCCCGGCCGCGGGGCCGGCGGGCGGGATCGTGCGCCGCTATCACCGGATGGGATCTGCCCCCGGCCGTCCCTCCGCCCGCAGACTCCTCACCGACCGACCAATCGTTCGTGAGGAGCGACCCCCCATGAAACTCTCCGGAAGACTGGTCTCCGCCGCGCTGGGCCTCGGCCTGGCAATCACCGGCCTGACCGCCTCCCCGGCGCCCGCGGCCGACCACCACGACCGGCAGCCGGCGCAGGCCACCGCGTCCGCGGCGTACGTCGGGCACGACCGCGAGCAGCAGGCCGAGAACCGGGCCTTCTTCGAGATGATCCGGGAGAAGGCCCGCGAGAAGCAGGCGGCCGAGCCCGGCTTCCAGGCCGTCACCATCACGTACAACGACGCCGGCGCCCCCAACTACCAGGGTGACATAGCCCGGAGCACGCAGATCTGGAACGACGCCACCACCAACATCACCCTGGCGGAGACCTCCGGCAGCGGCGACTTCAGCTACCGGCAGGGCAACGACCCGCGCGGCAGCCACGCCGTGACGGACGGACGCGGCCACGGCTACGTCTTCCTGGACCTCCGCCAGACCCAGGTGTACTACTCCCTGCGCGTCGTCGCCCACGAGACCGGGCACATCCTCGGCCTGCCGGACCACTACAGCGGCCCGTGCAGCGAGCTGATGTCCGGCGGCGGCCCCGGGCCGTCCTGCACGAACGCCTACCCGAACGCGTACGAGGCCGCCCGCGTGGACCGCAACTTCGGCTGACGTGACGATGCACAGCACCGCCGGCCGAACCGGCTCCGGCCGTGCCCGGTCCCGGCCCCACCCGGCACCGGCGGGGGCGCCGTCCGCGGGCGCACGGCCCGGCGGACGCCGGCCCGGCCGCGCCCGCCCC
>NZ_BAAAPF010000489.1:0-3495 GCF_039531005.1 Streptomyces synnematoformans | reverse complement strand
ACGCCACCGCCGCCAGCTGGTCGGCGCGGTCGCGCGGGAAGCCGTCGGACATCGCGAGGAGGAGTCCGTCGGCGGAGACCACCACCGTGTGGGACACCCCGGGGGTGTTGTCCACAAAGTTGGTGATCAACCAGTTCAGGTTCTGCGCCGCCTGGCTCATCGGGCTCACCTAACGCTCCTGATCGTATGTGCCGGGGCCTGTGCCCGGCCCGTCACTCTGCTGCGGCCCCTGCTGACGGCCCTGCTGGACGCCGCGGCGCAGGTTGCTCAGCCGGCCGCGTACGTCCTCCGGGGCCCGGGAGACCTGTGGGCCTCCCAGCTGGGGCTGCTCCGCGGTGCCCTCCACCAGGTTCTGGCGGGGCACCCGCCGGGGAAGGCCCGCGGAGGTGACCCCGCCCGCCTTCGGTTCGCGCACCTGCTCGGCGCGCTCCCAGCGTTCGTCGTTCGCCGACCGCCACTCGTCGTCGACCGGCGCCGGCTCCGGTTCGCCGAAGCCGAAGCCCGGGTGGCCGGCCGCCGGCACAACCGGAGATTCCGCTTCCGGATGCGCCAGGCTGTCGTACGCGCCCTGCCCCGTCCAGGCGTTCGGCGGGACGTCGGGCTCCACGTGGCCGTACGTATCGTACGCGGGCTCCGGCGAGATGCCCCCGGGCGCGAAGGGATCAGTGCCCACATCCTCCGCTTCGGAATCGTGGAAACCGGGGGTACGGTCCTGCGCCGCCGCTTCGAGCGCCGCCCGGCGCTCCTCCCGCAGCAGCGAGCGCTGGATGGGGTCGAAGACGCCCTCCTGGCCGCCGAGCGCCGGCATCGGCGAGCGGGGCTCCACCTGCGGGTACGAGGAGTCGTCGAAGCCCAGCTCGGCCGCGCTGCGCGCGCGCCCGCCCGCGAAGCCGTTGCCGGCGGGCTGGAAGGACGGCCGGTCCGCGACGATGCGGGAGACGGTGAACTCGTCCTGCTGTTCGGACGCCTCGGTCGAGCCGCCGAAGGCGATGGCCTCGGGCAGCATCACCAGCGAGGTGGTGCCCGACTGCTCGCCGGAGGGGCGCAGCTGCACGCGGATGCCGTGCCGGTCGGCCAGCCGGCCGACCACGAACAGGCCCATGCGCTGGGAGATCGCGACGTCCACGGTGGGCGGGTTGGCGAGCCGGTGGTTGATGTCCGCGAAGTCCTCCGCGGTCAGGCCGATGCCCTTGTCGTGGATCTCGACCATCACCCGGCGGTCCGGCAGCCGGGTGGCGGTGACCCGGACCTTGGTGTGCGGCGAGGAGAAGGTGGTGGCGTTCTCCAGCAGCTCGGCGAGCAGGTGCACGAGGTCGGTGACGGCGCTGCCGTGGATCTCGCTGTCGGGGACGCCCTCCAGCTCGATGCGCTCGTACGACTCGACCTCCGAGGTCGCCGCGCGTAGCACGTCGACGAGCGGGACCTCCTCGTCCATGTGCCGGCCGGTGTCCTCGCCCGCGAGGACCAGCAGGTTCTCGCCGTTGCGGCGCATGCGGGTGGCGAGGTGGTCCATGTGGAACAGGTTCTCCAGCTGCTCCGGGTCCGCCTCGTGGTCCTCCAGGCCGGAGATCAGCTCCAGCTGGCGTTCGATGAGGCCCTGGTTGCGCCGGGAGAGGTTGGTGAAGATCGCGTTCAGGTTGCCCCGCAGCAGCGCCTGCTCGGCGGCCAGCCGGACCGCCTCGCGGTGCACCTGGTCGAAGGCGCGGGCGACCTCGCCGATCTCGTCCCTGCTGTGCAGCGGGATCGGCTGGACGCGGGTGTCCACCCGGCCGGGGTCGGTGCGGGAGAGCTGGTCGACCAGCATCGGCAGCCGCTGCTCGGCGACGCCGAACGCGGAGTTGCGCAGCAGCCGCATGCTGCGGCCCATGGAGCGGGCCATCATCGCGGCGATGACGAAGCCGATGAGCAACGCGCCGACGGCGATCGCGGCGCCGACGACGGTGTCCCGCTTGGCGGACTCGACGATGTCGTGGGCGTCGGCCACGGCGCGGTCGGCGAACTCGATCTCGACCGTGCGGTACGCGGCGATGGGCACGCTGGTGGCGGCGTACCAGGTCTGCGGGGTGATGCCCTGCTCGGCGAGCGACTCGGGCGTGGCGCCCTCGCCGATCCCGGCGATGCCGGCGAGCATCGCCGACGGCTCCGGCGGCGCGGTGAACTCGCCGCCGCCGCTCTCGGCCTCCCGCTGCGCCTCCGCGAGCCGCTGCTTGGCCTCGTCCTCCTGGTCGGCCAGCGCGTCCTTGAGCATCCGGTTGTCGGCTTCGGTGCTGCCGGTGCGGAACTCGTCGAGGGCGATGGGCTCCAGATAGGCGAAGGAGGCCAGCGCGGTCTTCTCCTCGGCCAGCACCTCGGCCTTCTCGGGCGGGCTGACCAGGAGTTCGGTGCCGATGGAGCGGACCAGCGAGGCCGCGGACTTGGACAGCGAGATCGCGTACATCGCGCGGCCGTAGGTGGTGATGTTGCTGGTGCCCAGGCCCAGCTCGTTGGCGAAGGTCATCAGCGGGCGGTACATCTGCGCGTACCCGAGGTGGGTGTCGGCGCCGGGCGCCTGGGACGTGAACGCCGCCTGGCGCATCTGCTCCAGGTTCTTCTCCTGCTCCCGGACGGCCTTGAGCCGGCGGGTGAGGCCGGAGGTGTCCGGCATGTCCTCGACCTGCCGGTCGAACTCGGCCGCGGCGGCGTCCGTGGCCTGCCGCGCCTCGGTCACGCGGCTCGCCTCGCGGTCGCCGTGGAGCAGCGGCTGCACGGAGACGTCGCGCTCGGCCATGAGGCGGTCGGCGTAGTCGGCGGCGGCCTTGGCCACCTTGGCGGTGTTCTCCGCGTCCTGGGCCTCGCGCCAGGTCTCCACCGAGCTGTTCACCCGGAGGCCGGCGAAGACCAGTGCCACGAGCACCGGGATCAGCAGGATCGCGTTCAGCCGGGTGGCCACCCGCCAGTTGCGGGGTGAGAACCGGCTGCCGCTCGGCGGGGGCGGCGCCGGCTGCGCACCGGCAGGGGGCGGCGCCGCCGCGTGCGACGGCGGGCTGAAGTTGCCCCGCGTCTCCTGCGCGGGACCCTTGCTGCTGCGCCTCACCGGACCAACAACCTCTCGGCCTACTCTCGGGTCAGTTCCTCGAATTCCAGCACGCCGGGCGGCACATTCCAAACGCCTGGCGCGGACTTCGTACGATCGCGCAGGCACCGGCAAAACAGGGCGTACGCGGCGTCATCCGACAAAGCGCAACGGCGGCATCAGCGGAACGGAGTCGGCCGCCTGCGTCCTGTGCATCCGGTCCCCCCAATCTGCTTCCAAACGTTATCAACGCCTCAGGGGCGGGCCGCACCCTGCGGTGCGACCCGCCCCTGGCGAAGTCTCCGGCCCGCGGCCCCCGTCGGGGCCGGGCCGGCACGGTCAGCGGAGCCGGGCCATGAGGGCGTGCTCGACCAGCGTGATCAGCGTTGACTTGGACTCCGAGCGCTGCCGCGCATCCGTCGTCAGGATCGGCGTCTCCGGCC
>NZ_BAAAPF010000488.1:0-3509 GCF_039531005.1 Streptomyces synnematoformans | reverse complement strand
CGCCGCGGCCGTGGACCGCGAGCCGGTCCTGCCACGGGTTCGGGCTCGCCACCGCCAGCGCGGCGCCGTGGCGCCAGGCCCGTACGCCCGGGCCCAGGCGGTCGCCGCCCTGCCCCTGGGCGGCCCAGACCGGCAGCCGTCCGGCGCCGGCCGCGGCCCGCTCGATGTCGCCGAGTCGTTCGAGTTCTTCCACGCACCGTGCTTACCAGGCGTCCCGGGAGGTCCGCTGTGAGCCGGCACTCATCGGTCCACTCGGTCCGCGGGCCGCGGGCCGCGGGCCGGCCCGCCCGGCTCAGGCGGTCTTGACCGCTCCGCCGTCGATGCGGTGGTCCGCGCCGGTCGTCGAGGCGGCGAGCGGTGCGGCGAGGTAGGTGACGAGGGCGGCGACCTCGTCGGGTTCGACGAGCCGGCCGGTGAGCATGCCCATCGTTGCGGGGAGCCCGGCCAGGAGGTCGGCGTGGGGGATCTCCAGGGAGGCGGCCAGCTGTGCGCCGTAGCCGGTGGGGCTCTCCCACAGCGACGTGCGCACGGGGCCGGGCGAGACGGTGTTCACGCGCACCCCCCGCGGGCCGAACTCGTGGGCGAGCGCCTTGCTGAAGGCGGTGAGCGCGGCCTTGGCCGTCGTGTACGGGACGGGCCCGTCGTGCGGGACGCGGGCGCCGGTCGAGGACACGTTGACGATCGCGCCGCGTGCGGTCAGCAGGGCCGGCAGGGCGGCGCGGGTGACGCGGACGGTGGCGAAGAAGTTGAGGTCGACCACCTCCGCCCACTGCTCGTCGGTCAGGTCGAGGAAGCCGCCGGTCAGGTCGCCCTCGCCGCCGCCGACGTTGTTGACCAGGACGTCGATGCCGCCCAGCTCGGCCACGGCCTGGTCGACCAGGCGCTCGGCGCCGCCGGGGTCGGACAGGTCGACGGCCACCGGGACGGCGCCGGTCGCCGTCAGCTCCGCGGTGGGCTTGCGGGCCGCCGCGACGACGCGGACGCCCTCGGCGGCCAGGGCCCGGACGACGGCCAGCCCGATTCCGCGGCTGGCGCCCGTGACCAGGGCGGTCTTGCCGTTCAGCTGCAGTTCCATGGGATCCTCCGCGCAGATATTGCATCAATGGCGTTGCGGAAAAGCTACAAGATGCGTCATAGATGTTGCAAGTCGAGGAGGAGTTGCCACATGGGCATAACCTGAGGGGGACGACGACCACGGCCGGAAGGACCCGCACCCCATGGCGACGCCCGCCTCCGCGAAGCCGCTGCGCGCCGACACCGAGCGGACGGTACGTACGATCCTCGGAGCCGCCGAGCGGGTGCTGTCCGCGAACCCGGCCGCGACCATGGAGCAGATCGCCGAGGCCGCCGGGGTGGCGCGGACCACCGTCCACCGGCGGTTCGCCTCGCGGGACGCCCTGATCACGGCGCTGGCCGCGTGGGCGACGCGGCAGTTCCGGGAAGCCGTCGAGGCCGCCCGGCCGGAGACCGCCCCGCCGGCCGTCGCGCTCTACCAGGTCACCGCGAACGTGCTGCGCGTGAAGATCGGCTGGCGCTTCGCCATGGGCGCCGCCGCCACCGACGACCCCGAGGTCGCGCGTGTGCACGCCGAGGTGCGGGCCGGGTGCGAGCGGCTGTTCGCCCGCGCCCGGGACGCCGGCCTGCTCCGGCCGGACGCCGACCTGGACTGGGCGCGGCGGGTGTACTACGCCCTCATCTACGAGGCGGCGGCCGAGGCCCCGGCCACCGACGCGGCCGTGGACGCGCTCGCCACCCGCCTCATCGACACGCTGCTGCACGGCTTCGGCAGGCCCGCCGCCCCGTGAGGCCCGCCGGTCCCGCTGCCGGCCCCGCCGCCGGTCACCGCGCGGCGAGCGGGCCCAGGGCCGCGGGGAGTTCGCGGCGGGACGTGACGCCGAGCTTCGGGTATGCCTTGTACAGGTGGTACTCCACCGTCCGCGGCGAGAGGAACAGCCGGGCCGCGATGTCGCGGCTGCTCGTGCCCTCCGCCGCCAGCCGGACGACCTGGAGTTCCTGCGGGGTCAGCCGGTCCGCCGGGTCCGGGGCCGTGGCGCGGGCGGCGGCCTGGACGTCGCCCGCCGCGCGGAGTTCCGCGCGGGCGCGGTCGGCCCAGGGGGCGGCGGGGAGGGCGTCGAAGAGCCGGAGCGCGGTGTGCAGGTGCGTACGGGCCTCGGTGCGGCGGCGTTCGCGGCGCAGGTGCTCGCCGAACAGCAGCTCCGTGCGGGCCTGTTCGAAGGGGCGGCCGGCGGGCTCGGCGTGCAGGCGTACGGCCTCCGCGTACGCCGCCTCCGCGGCCGCCGGCGACGCGGCCAGCAGCGCCTCGTTGCGCAGGGCCACCGCGTGTGCCCAGGGCGGCCCGGCCGCCGCCGCCCGCGCCGCGAAGCGGCGGGCCGGCGCCTCGGCCCGCTCCGGGGCGCCGAGGCGGACCGCCGCCTCCACCTCGTCGGCCGTCGCGAACAGCAGCGCCGCGCTGTAGCGGGCGGCGCCCGCGCGGGCTTCCGCCAGCCGCGTGAGCACGTCCTCGTACCGGCCGAGCCCCAGGTCGAGGAGGGCCAGGGCGGTGATGCCGTAGTTGCCGCCGGCGTTCATGCCGGGGGTCACGAGGGCGCGGACGCGCTCCTCGTCGCCCGCGATCGCGGGGACGCGCGCCAGCAGGTTGTGCAGCCGCCAGATGCGCCGGGTCAGCCCGGTGTCGCGGGCGACGGCGGCGGCTTCGGCCACCGTCCGCTCGGCCTCGCGGTGGTCGCCGGCGTAGAGCTGCTGGCGGGCCAGGAGGTGCAGCAGGTACGGCAGCCGGCCGATGACGCCGTCGCCGCGGGCGTGGTCGATCTCCTCGGTGATCAGGGGCAGTTGCACGCGGTCGGGGAGGAGGGAGGCGGAGGAGATCGCCTGCAGCCGCGTCGGGCTGCCGACCGGTGCCTCGTCGAGCAGTTCGGCGACGAGCGGCAGCCCGCGGGCGTAGTCGTCCGCGGCCATGTGCGCCAGCCCGCGCACGGCGCGGTCCGCCCGCAGCGCTGCGCCGTCCCCGTCGGACCGGCCGTCCCCGTCGGACCGGTCGTCCTCGTGCCGACAGGCCCCGTCCCCGTCGTCCCTGCTCCCGCCGGTCCCCGCGCCCCGCTCCCCGTACAGCTCCAGCAGGTCCACCGCCCGGTGCAGCGCCGCGACGTCCCCGCCGAACCACGCGTACGTCGCCGCCGTCCGCAGCATCTCCCGCCCGCGGGCGGGCGCGTCGGCGGCGTGGTCGATGAGCAGCGCGGCGGCCTCGGCGGCGGCGTCCTCCTCGAAGAGCCAGAACGAGCGCACGTACGCCAGCTCCGCGCGCCGGTCCGCGTCCTGCGTCTGCTTGTACGCCTCCTCCGCCAGCTGCGCCGCCCGCTCCGCGTGCCCCGCCTGCTGCGCGGCCCACGCCCCCGCCGTCAGCCGCCGCACGCGCACCTCCGGTTCCGGGGTGAGCCGGGCGGCCTCGGCGTAGGGCGCGGCGGGGGGGGGGGGGGGGCCGGGGGGGGAAG
>NZ_BAAAPF010000487.1:0-3514 GCF_039531005.1 Streptomyces synnematoformans | reverse complement strand
CGGGCCGGCGGGACCCCGGCGCGGGCGGCGACGGCGAGCGCGGCGCCGGCGGCGATGCCGGCGACGGTGACGGCGACCGCGGCGCGGGCCCGGGAGCCGTCGCCGTACAGCTCGTACACGGCGGCGACCTGCCCGAGCAGCACCAGCAGCAGCGTGATCACGCCGAACGGGCCGATGTCCGAGCGCCGCATGATCCGCAGTGCCTCGTCGGGGGGCCGGCCGCTGCCCAGCCCGTCGGCGGTGTCCGCGAGCCCGTCGAGGTGCAGCCCGCGCGTCACCACGGCCGGTACGGGGACGGCGGCGACGGCGGCGAGGGCCGCCCCCGCGCCCGCGAGCAGCAGCAGCCCGCCGACGCCGGCGGCGAGCACCCCGACCACGAGCCCGACGAGGGGCGCGGCGAGAGGTCCGCCGCGGGCGGCGGCCCGGTCCCAGCGGTCGACGCGCACGGGCAGCGCGGTGAGGGTCCCGAACGCGAACCGCACCGCGGCGCGGCCTCCGACGGGCCCGGGGGAGCGGGACGGATGCCCGCCCGGATCGGCCGCCTCGGGCGGGGAAACCCCGCCCGAGGCCGCGGCGACCGGGCCGGGAGGGCCCGGGGTCGGGCTGGTGCCGGTGCCGCCAGGACTCCCAGTGGGGCCCGCCTCGCCCCCACTCCCCGCGAGGGCCGCCTTGCCTGGCGGCGGCCTGTCGGCCTCGTCCCCGGTGCCCGCCGGCTCGGACTGGCCTGCGGGTGGGCCGGGTGTACCCGGGTTCCCGGCGGTGTCCGTGCCGCCCGCGCTCCTGGCGGGGCCCGCCTCGCCCCCACTCCCCGCGGAGGCCGCCTCCTCATCCCGCGGCCCTGGCCTGTCGGCCTCGTCCCCGGCGTCCGCTGGGCCGGGCTGGCCTGCGGGTGGGTCGGGTGTGCTCGGCTTCCCGGCGGTGCCGGTGCCGCCCGGGCTCCTGGCGGGGCCCGCCTCGCCCGCACTCTCCGCGAGTGCCGCCTCCGCACTCCGCGGTCCCGGCCTGCCGGCCTCGTCCCCCGCGCCTGCCCGCCCGGCAGGGCGGCCGTCCCGACCTGCGCCGCTGGTTCGTGCCGCACCCTGCGTTCCCGCCCGGGCATCCGTGTCCGCCACCCCGCCGGGGGCGTCCGCGCTCGGCGCTCCCGCAGGGGTGTCCGTCCCCTCGGGGGTGCCGTCAGGTGATGTCGTCAACCGCGGCCTCGGCCGGACCCTCCGCCGCACCGTCGCCGTGCTCCGGCAGGTCCGCCCACAGCTCCGCCGCGGCCTGCAGGAACGGCAGGGCCAGCAGCGCGCCGGCGCCCTCGCCGGTGGTGACGCCGTGGTCGAGCAGCGGGTCGATCGCGATGCGGTCCAGCGCCTTCTCCTGGGCCGGCTCGCCGCTCGCCTGGCCGGCCAGCCACCAGTCGGGCGCCCGGAACGCCACCCGCTGGGCGACCAGCGCCGCCGCGGCCGAGACGACGCCGTCGAGCACGACCGGGGTGCGGCGCACCGCCGCCTGCAGCAGGAAGCCCGTCATCGCGGTGAGGTCCGCGCCGCCGACCGTGGCGAGCAGCTGCAGCTGGTCGCCGAGCACCGGGCGGGCGCGGCGCAGCGCGTCGCGGATCGCGGCGCACTTGCGCATCCAGGCCAGGTCGTCGATGCCCGCGCCGCCGCGGCCGGTGACCACGGAGGCGTCGGTGCCGCAGAGGGCGGCGACGATCGCGCCGGCCGCCGTGGTGCCGCCGACGCTGAGGTCGCCGAGGAGCAGCAGGTCCGTACCGGAGTCGGCCTCCTCGTCCGCGACCGCCATGCCGGCCCGGAACGCCTCCTCGGCCTCCTCGGCGGTGAGCGCGTCCTCGACGTCGATGCGGCCGGACCCGCGGCGTACGCGATGGCGGGTGACGTCCTTCGGCAGCGACTCCGGGTCGCAGTCGAGCGCCATGTCGACGACCCGCAGCCCGGCGCCGAAGCGGCGGGCGAGGATCGCGGTGGCGCTGCGGCCGTCGAGCGCGGCGCGGGCCAGCGCGTCCGCGGTGCCCGCGGCGCGGCCGGAGACGTCCAGCTCGGCGATGCCGTGGTCGCCGGCGAAGAGCACCAGGCGCGGCTCGGCGACCGGCTTGGCGGGCACGCCGCCCTGCGCCGCCGTCAGCCACTCGCCGAGGTCGTCCAGCCGGCCGAGCGCGCCGGGGCGCGGGCCGTGGGTCGCCCGCCACTCCTCGGCGTCCCGGCGGATGGCCACGTCGGGGCGGTCGATGTCGTTGATGAAGTCGTCCAGATTCAGGCCGCTCACGGGCGCAGATTACCCGCCGGGCCCGCCGCGGGCTCCCCTGCCCCCGCGGATTCCCCGCGGGAGGCGGCGGAGCCCGTGGGGGAGCACGCGGGGAATCCGCCGGGAAACCCGGCCGGACCCCCCTCCGGGGCACCCCCTGCAGGAACGATTACCCGCGCAGGACCAGCACCTGCCCCGCGACCACCAGCAGCACCTGCTCGCACTCCGCCGCCACCGCCGCGTTCAGCCGTCCCAGCTCGTCGCGGAACAGCCGGCCCGCCGGGGTGGCCGGGACGACGCCGGAGCCGACCTCGTTGCTCACCGCGACCAGGGTGCGGCGGCCGGCCCGTACCGCCGCGACCAGCTCGTCGACCCGCGGCCGTACGTCGCCGCCGTCCCACGCCTTCGCCGCGTCCATGGCGTCCGTCAGCCACAGCGACAGGCAGTCGATCAGCAGCGGCGGACCGTCGGCCGCGGCGAGCAGCGGCACCAGGTCGCAGGTCTCCGTGGTCCGCCAGCCCGCCGGACGGCGCTCGCGGTGGGCCGCGACCCGCGCCGCCCACTCGGCGTCGCCGTCGCGGACGCCGCCGGTGGCCGCGTACTCGACCTCCGGGAACGCCGCCAGCCGCCGCTCCTCCTCCACGGACTTGCCGGACCGGGCGCCGCCCAGGACCAGCGTGCGGCGCGGCGCGGCGGGCGGCTCCGGGCCGTGGCCGGCGACGAGGCCGTGCCCGTCGGGCACGGCCCGGGCCCCGGCGGCGGGGAGCCGGCGGTGCAGCTCGGGGCCGGGCGGCGGGGTGGGCCCGGAGGCGTCGCCGGAGTGGCCGCCGAGATGCACGGCGACGACGTCGGTGGCGGCGGCGACGGCGCCGTGGGCGCGGAGCCGGGCGAGCGCGTCGGGGCGCCCGGCGACGTCGAGCAGCACCAGGTCGTACGGTTCCGCCCGCCCGTCGAGGCCGGCCTGCGCGCCGCCCGGCGGCAGGTACAGCAGCCGCCGGCCGCCGGGCCCGGTGATCTCGTACCCGGTGCCGGGGGAGTCGACCGCGACGGCCCGTACCCGGTGCCCGCTGATCAGCGTCACCGCCTGCCCCTCCGGCGCCCGCGACGGCGCCGGCACCCCCGCGGGGGCCGCCATGGCGGGGCCGTCGTGCGGATGGCTCAGCAGCACCTGCATGACGCCGGAGAGCGTCCGCCCGGCGCGCGCCGCGGCGAGCGCGGCGCCCGGCGTGAGGTCGAGCAGCACGATGCCGTCCACGAGGACGGACGT
>NZ_BAAAPF010000486.1:0-3523 GCF_039531005.1 Streptomyces synnematoformans | reverse complement strand
GGGACGGGAGCGACAACGCGTGAAGACCGGCCCCCTCTCCCTGATCGCCGCCGCGCCGGGCCCCGAGGAGCAGCCGGCCTGGGCCGCGGCGCCGGTGCCGGGCGCCGGGCAGGGCGAGCAGGGGTACGGGGACACGGCCGTCGCCGACCCGTACGCGGCCCCGCCGCAGGGCTACGAGTGGCACGGCGCCGGCTACGGGCAGCAGTACGGCGGCACGCCGTACGAGGCGCCCTACGAGCCGCAGTACGACGCCGGCGCGTACGCGAACGAACAGCAGCAGCCCGGGCCGGGCTACGGCACCGGCGAGCAGGACCCGTACGGCACAGGCCAGTACGCCGACCCGTACTACGACCAGCAGACCTACGGCGCGGGCGCCGAGCGGGACGGGAGCGACAACGCGTGAAGACCGGCCCCCTCTCCCTGATCGCCGCCGCGGCCGCGCTCGCCGTCACCGCCGGCGTCGCCACGCTCACCGTCCCCGACGACGCGGCGGACGGCGCCGGGCCCGCGACCGCCGCGGACCGTATCGCCGTCGAGCGCACCACGCTGCTGTGCCCGCGGCCCGCCGACACGGAGCTCGGCGAGACGACGTACACCTCGTTCACGCCCGCGGGCGAGGACGGCGAGGGCACCGCCGAACTGCTCCCCGCCGCCACGGAGTCCGAGGCGGCCGACGAGGGCGAGCAGCAGGACGACAAGAAGGACAAGAAGGACAAGAAGGGCGACGCCCCCGACCCCGTCGCTCCGCTGAAGCGCGCCGGCACGCCCGTCGCCGCCACCACCGACGAGGCCGGCGCCCCCGCGCTCGTCGGCACCGCCGAGGGCGCCTTCGCCCCCGGCTGGAGCGTGCAGCAGACGACCCTCGTCACCGCCGGCGACGGCCGCGGCCTGGCCGGCGCGCGGTGCACGGCGCCGGACAGCGAGTTCTGGTTCGCCGGCGCCAGCACGATCGACGAGCGCCGCGACTACGTCCAGCTGACCAACCCCGACGACAAGGCCGCCGTCGTCGACCTGGAGCTGTTCGACAAGGACGGCCCGGTCGACAGCGAGACCGGCGACGGCATCCAGGTTCCGGCCCGCTCCAGCGTCTCGGTGCTGCTGTCGACGATCTCCGAGGAGCCGTCGATCAACCTCGCGCTGCACGTCGCCGCCCGCTCCGGCCGGGTCGGCGCCGCCGTGCACGCCGCCGACGAGCAGCTCGGCGGCGACTGGCTCCAGCCCGTCTCCGAGCCCGCCCCGAGCGCGGTCCTCCCCGGCATCCCGGGCGACGCCACCTCCGTGCAGCTGGTCGTCCACGTCCCGGGCGAGGACGACGCCGACCTGGCCGTGCGGCTCGCCGGCCCCAACGGCTCGATCACCCCCGCCGGCTACGAGTCGGTGCACGCCAAGAGCGGCATGACGACGTCGATCGACATGCAGAAGCTCACCAAGGGCGAGACGGGTTCGCTGATCCTGGAGCCGGAGGACGGCAGCACGGCCCCGGTCGTCGCCGCCCTGCGCGTGACCCGCGGCGAGGACAGCGAGCAGGAGATGGCGTTCGTACCGGCCGCGGCCCCGGTCGAGGAGCGCACCACGGCCTCCGGCAACCGGCCGAAGGACGCGCGCCTGTCCCTCGCCGCCCCCGGCAAGGCCGTCGAGGTCAGGGTGACCGCGTCGCCGGGCAGCGAGGACGGCGAGCCCGCGGAGGAGACGCACACGGTCAAGCCCGGCACCACGCTCACGGTCAAGCCCCCGAAGACGTCCGGCACGAAGGGCACTTTCGCCCTCACCGTGGAACGCCTCTCCGGTGGCCCGCTCTACGCCTCGCGCACGCTGCGGCAGGAGGAGGGCGGCATCCCGATGTTCACGATCCAGACCCTCCCGGACGACAGGGGCATGGTCGAAGTCCCGGACGCCGAGCAGGACCTGGACGTGCTGGTGGACTAGGGCCTGTCGTCAATCTCGCGTCGTTCGCCCGCAGGGCGGGCGGCGCGGCGGCTGGTGCGTGCGATCGCAAGGCGGAGGGTCGACCGCATAGTGGGCCTATTCGGTCGATCCCGACAACGCAGCTGGGGGCACCGCCCACGCGCGCGCAGCGCGCAGTGGGGGAGTGCGTGCCAGGCGTCGCGCCGCAGGCGGGAGATTGACGACAGGCCCGGGGGCCGGCGCGCGGGCCGCGGTCAGTCCTGGCCGTAGTGCGGGTCGACCGACTCCGGGGCGACGCCGAGGAGTTCGGCGACCTGTTCGACGATCACCTCGTGGACCAGCAGCGCCCGCTCGTCGCGGTTCTTCGTACGGATCTCGACCGGGCGGCGGTAGACGACGATGCGGTCCGGCCGCCCGCCGCCCGTGACGAGCCTGCCGAGGGGCACCCCGCCGTCGTCCTCCCAGCCGGCGGGAGCGCTGCCGCCGCCCGGGACGTCGAGGACGGCGAACTCGACGCCGGAGAGCTGCGGCCAGCGGCGCTCCAGGCGGGTGGCGGACTCGTGCACCAGGTCGACGAAGGCGTCCGAGCGGCTCACCGCCAGCGGCACCTGGGGCGGCGCCACGGGGCCGCGCATGCCGCGACCGTGGCGGTCACGGGTGCGCCCGCGCGGCCGCGGCGGGGGCCCGGGGGGCGGTGCCGGTCGTTCTGTGTGCTCCATCACCGACGAGCGTAGCTCTCGCCGGGCCCGCCGCAGACCATCCGCGGGCAACCCCGGGAATGTCGTGAAGTGAGCGGTCGGCGGTGGAATCGGCCCGGGGATGAGCGGGCCGAAGTCCGCCGAAACCGGTGGGATTGGCACGATTTGCAGCGAGGGCTGATCACTTGCAACGTCGTGCGGGCCCGCGATGTGACCGACGTCGCAGGTCAACTCGGCCACACGCGACCGGCTTCGCACCGGACGGCGGGCGACACGGGTGGGTGACGCGATGGCGAGTCGTCGCGGCCCGCTCAGGAGTGCGGTACCGTCCAACGTCGTGAGCCCTGTACGTCGCTGTTCGCGCACCGCCTGCGGCCGTGCCGCCGTGGCGACGCTCACCTACGTCTACGCCGACTCCACGGCCGTCCTCGGCCCTCTCGCGACGTACGCGGAACCGCACTGCTACGACCTGTGCACGGAGCACTCCGAGCGGCTCACCGCCCCGCGCGGCTGGGAGGTCGTCCGGCTCGCGGTCCCCGCCGGCCCCGCGCGGCCCAGCGGCGACGACCTGGAGGCCCTGGCCAACGCCGTACGCGAGGCCGCCCGCCCGCCCCGCCCCGCCGCCGACGGCGACGGCATGGCCGGCGCCGCCCCGCCCGCCGCCGCCCCCGGCGGCCCGGACGCGGATCCCATGGAGGTCGCCCGCCGCGCCCACCTGCGGGTGCTCCGCTCCCCGGAGGGCTAAGAAGCCATCCGCAAACCCCCGCCTGCGCCGTGGGGGTACCGCCCACGCGCGCAGGGGGTACCGCCCACGCGCGCTTGCGCGCTGTGGGGGAGCGCTGTGGGGGAGCCTGGCGCGCGGTCTGCTGCGTTGTCGGGATCGACCGAATACGCCCGGTATGAGGTCGACCCTCCGCCTT
>NZ_BAAAPF010000485.1:0-3532 GCF_039531005.1 Streptomyces synnematoformans | reverse complement strand
CGCGGCGCCGCCCGGCGCTCGACGGGCGGCCCCGCGCGCGGGGCCCGCGCGGTGGCGGGCCGGGTGGTAGGGCGGGGCGCTGTCGCGGCCCTCCGCCTCAAACATGTGCGCTCCCCGTCTGCGGGTTCTCGTAGTCCGTGGTGCCGAGTTCCGTGCCGGTTCCTCTCTTGATCTGACTGTTCCCGGGGGTGCCCGGTTGCCGTCCGCGCGCGTATCCGTACCGATTTCACCCCTGCGGGGGACGCCGCACCCGCCCACCGGCCCGGCCGGGGGCCGGGAGGGGCGCGGCGGCGGCTGCGGTCGGTTGCGGTCAGTGCTCGTAGAAGCCGCGGCCGCTCTTGCGGCCGATGTCGCCCGCGTCGACCATGCGGCGCATCAGCTCCGGCGGCGCGAACTTCCCGTCCTGGGTCTCGGTGTAGATGTTCTCGGCGGCGTGCTGCAGGATGTCGACGCCGGTCAGGTCGGCGGTGGCCAGCGGCCCCATGGCGTGGCCGAAGCCGAGCCGGCAGGCGGCGTCGATGTCCTCGGCGGTGGCCACGCCCGACTCGTACAGCTTCGTGGCCTCGACGACGAGCGCGGCGATCAGCCGGGTGGTCACGAAGCCGGCCACGTCGCGGTTGACGACGATGCAGGTCTTGCCGGTGGACTCGGCGAAGGCCCGGGCCCGGGCGAGGGCGTCGTCGCTGGTCTTCAGGCCCCGTACCAGCTCGCAGAGCCGCATCAGGGGGACCGGCGAGAAGAAGTGCGTGCCGACGACGCGCTCGGGCCGGCCGGTCACCGCCGCGATCTTGGTGATGGGGATCGCGGAGGTGTTGGAGGCGAGCACGGCGTCGTCGCGCACCAGGCCGTCGAGCGTGCGGAAGATGTCCTGCTTGACGTTGAGCCGCTCGAAGACCGCCTCGACGACGATGTCCGCGTCGGCGGCGGCGTCGAGGTCGGTGGTGGTGGTGATCCGGGCGAGGGCCCGCTCGGCGTCGGCCGCGGCCAGCTTGCCCTTGGCGACGAACTTCTCGTACGAGCCCCTGATCCCGTCCGCGCCGCGGGTCAGCGCCTCCTCGGTGATGTCGCGCAGCACGACATCCCAGCCGGCCTGGGCGGCGACCTGGGCGATACCGGACCCCATGAGTCCGGCTCCGACGACGGCGAGCTTTCCGGCGGATTCCACGGTGGTTCCCTCGCTATACGGCTCGTTCACGTGCTCCGAAGCGGACACTAGCGCTCCCGGCGCGCCCGCGGAGCGCGAAGAGATGCGCGTCACGTCTCAGATGACGGACATCACACGCCCGGCGTCCACTCGCCGGTCCGCCGCGCGTAGTTGGGTACCTTTTGGCCCCACAGGTCCGCCGTCCCCTCCGGAGCGGGCATACGCTGTCCGTATGGTCAACCTGACGCGGATCTACACCCGCACCGGAGACAAGGGCACCACGGCCCTCGGCGACATGAGCCGGGTGGCGAAGACCGACCCGCGGATCTCCGCGTACGCCGACGCCAACGAGGCGAACGCGGCGATCGGGACCGCCCTGGCCCTCGGCGGGCTGTCCGAGGAGGTCGCCCGCGTCCTCACCCGGGTGCAGAACGACCTCTTCGACGTCGGCGCCGACCTGTCCACGCCCGTGCAGCCCGACCCGGAGTTCCCGCCGCTGCGCGTCGAACAGGAGTACGTCGACCGGCTGGAGGCCGACTGCGACCGCTTCCTGGCCGGGCTGGAGAAGCTGCGCAGCTTCATCCTTCCGGGCGGCACGCCCGGCGCGGCGCTGCTGCACCAGGCGTGCACGGTGGTGCGCCGGGCCGAGCGGTCGACGTGGGCCGCGCTGGAGGTGCACGGCGAGACCATGAACCCGCTGACGGCCACGTACCTCAACCGCCTATCGGACCTGCTTTTCATCCTTGCGCGCACGGCCAACCAGGCGGTCGGCGACGTGCTGTGGGTGCCGGGCGGGGAGCGCTGACCGCCGCCCGTCCGCGTCGGACTCCGCCCCGGCCGGCCGCCGCTTGGGGAAGAGCGTGTAGCTCCCGGCGATGACGACGTTGATGCCGATGACGAACAGCATCCGCGTCTGCCACTCCCGCAGCGAATCCGTGCTCCCGTCGCCGCCGACGTACCACACCGCGCCCTGCAGCAACGCGATCGCGATCCCGCTCGCCAGGATCCAGCGCGCGGCCGTCCGCCACTCGTGCAGCGCCCGCGCCCTCCCGTACTTCGGCGGCCTCACCGGCGGCGGCCCGCCCGCGAAGCGGTGCGCGAAGCGGGCGTCGACCCAGCGGATCGTCGCCGGGCCGAGGGCGACGGAGAAGCCGATGTAAACGGCGGCCAGGCCGTGCTTCCAGTCCGGCTCCGCGCCGTTCTTCAGGTCGATCGCCGTGACGACCAGCAGCACGGCCTCCAGCAGCGGCTCGCACAGCAGCACCGCGGCGCCCAGCCGCGGCTTCCGCGCCAGGTACCGCAGCGAGAGCCCGGCGGCGAGCAGCACCCAGAAGGCGACCTCGCAGACGATGATGAGCGTGACGACCACGGTGCGCTCTCCCTTCCCCGCTTCCGCTTCCCCGGTCCCGGCTTCCAGGCTCCCGCGCGGGGCGCGCCGGCACGTCGTCGTACGCGACGATCCCGGACTGCATCCTTCGATGTAGCGCCCGCCCCCGAATCCGCCCCGGGGTACGGAGGCCGCGGGTGCCGCTGCCGTGTTTGATGGGGGCGTGACCAGCTCACGCGCCCCGCTCCGGCCGCACCGCGACGACGTGCTCCTCGCGGTCGTCGGGCTGCTCGGCGGGACGGCGCTGTGGGCGCTCGGGCTGCACACCCAGGGCGGCCGGCCGCTCGACGCGCCGTGGCTGACGCTGCTCCCGCTCGCGGTCATGTGCGGCGCGGAGCTGCTGCGCCGCAGCCGGCCCCTGACCGCGCTGGGCGTCGCCGCCGCCGCCCTCGTCGCCGACCAGTTCACCCGGGGCACGCTGGCCACGATCCTGATGTTCACGGACCTGGTCTACGCGGGCGTGGTCTACAGCACCGCGGCCGCCGCCCGCTGGATCCCCCGGGCCGCCGTGGCGCTCACCGTGGCCTCGACCCTCGCCGTGCTGGCAGCCTTCCAGGACCGGATCGCGATCCTCCTCGGCGTCGTCGTCGGCCTCCTCACGCTCGCCCCCGCCACCACCGGCGTCGCGGTACGCACCCACCGCCAGGCCGCCGACGCCGCCCGGCTGCGGGCGGAGCAGACGGCGCTGCTCGCGGAGCTGGACCGGCGCGAGGCCGTCGGCGCCGAGCGCGCCCGGATGGCGCGCGAGCTGCACGACATGGTGGCCAACCACCTCTCCGCCATCGCCATCCACGCCACCGCCGCCCAGTCCATCGGCGACCCGAAGGCGTCGCGGGAGGCGCTGTCCGTCATCCGCGAGAACAGCGTGCAGGGGCTGGCGGAGATGCGCCGCCTCATCGGCCTGCTGCGCGCCGCCGACGCCGACGCCGCCGTCGGCGCGGCGGCGGCGGTGGCGGCGGCGCCGACGCTGCAGGGGCTGGCGTCGCTGGTGGACCAGGCGT
>NZ_BAAAPF010000484.1:0-3540 GCF_039531005.1 Streptomyces synnematoformans | reverse complement strand
GGCCCGCGGCCCGCCCCGTGCCGGGCCGGGCCGCCGCGCCCGCCGCGCCGCCCAGCGCCACCGCGCCGAGTACCGCGCGTCTGGCGGGCTTCCGCCGCTCCGTACCGCCGTCGCTCATGTCCGCTACCTCTCCGTCGTACCCGCGCCGTACCGGCGCCTCGACAAAAGACGGCCCGATGTTAGGGCGCCCCGGCGGGGGCGCGGGAGACGTGCGGCGGCGCGCTCGTGAAATCGTCGGCAACACTGCGTCCCGGGCGGTTGAACCGGAGTGGGCACCGCGCGGGCAGGCGAGTATGGTCGCAAGCGTCACCGTCCCGACCGGAGGATCCTCCCTTGTTCCGCATCCTGATCAAGGCGTTTCTCGGCTTGCTCATGCGTGTCCTGTACCGCCCGCGGGTGGAGGGCCACGAGCACATTCCCGGGACGGGTCCGGTCGTCCTCGCCGGCAACCACCTCACGTTCGTCGACTCGATGTTCCTCGGCCTGGTGGTGAAGCGGCCGGTGTTCTTCATCGGCAAGGACGAGTACGTCACCGGCAGGGGCGTCAAGGGCCGGCTGATGGCCTGGTTCTTCACCTCGGTCGGGATGATCCCGGTGGACCGGGACGGCGGCCGCGGCGGCGTCGCGGCGCTGATGACCGGCCGCCGGATCCTGGAGGAGGGCCGGGTCTTCGCCATCTACCCGGAGGGCACCCGCTCCCCCGACGGCCGGCTGTACCGGGCGCGTACGGGCGTGGCGCGGCTGACGCTGATGACCGGCGCGCCGGTGGTGCCGTTCGCGATGGTCGGCACGGAGAAGATCCAGCCGGGCGGCTCGGGCCGGCCGCGCATCGCCCGCTTCACGGTCCGCTTCGCGCCGCCGCTGGACTTCTCCCGCTACGAGGGCATGGACCGCGACCGGTACGTGCTGCGGGCCGTGGCCGACGAGGTGATGAGCGAGGTCATGCGGCTCTCCGGGCAGGAGTACGTCGACGTGTACGCCACAAAGGTCAAGTCCGCGGCCTAGGGGTCCGCCGCCCCGGTCCGTACCGTACGGCCGCCGCCGCCCCGCAGCGCGGCGGCTACTTCTCCAGCACCTCCGCGTCGCCCTCCGGGTCGCGCATCTCCGCGGGCAGCCCGTCCGGCGGCCCGGCGGCCCCGCGGGCGCCGGCCTCCGCGCCCACCTCCGGCAGCCACAGCACGAACGTGCTGCCCGCGCCCACCCGCGAGAACAGCCGCGGGCGGCCGCCGTGCGACTCCACGATCTGCCGCACGATCGCCAGCCCCAGCCCCGCGTGCCGGTCCCGGGGGCGGCCCTCCTGGCCGGTGTCGCCGCGCCAGAACCGGTCGAAGACCCGGGCCTGCTCGCCCTCGCCGATGCCCGGCCCGGCGTCCTGCACGGCGATCCACAGCCAGCCCTCCGCCCGGCCGGCCGCGACGGTGACGCGGGTGCCGGCCGGCGCGAGGCGCACCGCGTTGGAGAGCAGGTTGCCGACGGCCCGGCGCAGCGCGTACGGGTCGCCGATCAGCACCAGGCCCTCGTCCAGCCGCCGCCGGATGACCAGCCCCCGCTCCGCCGCCAGCGGCGCGAACTCCTCGCACACCTCGTCCGCGACCGCCGCCAGGTCCACGTCCGCGTCGGCGAACGCGGCGGCCGACCGCCGCGCGGTGGCGAGCAGGTCCTCCACCAGCCGCGTCATCCGCGTCGTGGCCCGGTCGACGACGGCGACGGCGCGCCGGCGCTCCTCCGGCTCCGACTCCTCGACCGTGAGCACCGCGTCGAGGTTGGCCCGGATGATGGCCAGCGGGGTGCGCAGCTCGTGCGAGGCGTCGTCGACGAGCTGGCGCTGCGCGGCGAAGGCGCCGTCGAGCCGGTCGAGCATGGAGTCGACGGTGTCGGCGACCATGCGCAGCTCGTCGCGCGGGCCGTCGAGCCGGATGCGGCGGGACAGGTCGCTGCCGGCCTGGATCTCCTCGGCGGTACGGGCGATGGCGCGGACGGGGCGCAGTGCCCGGCCGGAGAGCACCCAGCCGGTGCCGAGGCTGGCGACGGCCACGCCACCGAGGACGGCGAAGGAGAAGTTGCGCAGGTTGCCCAGTGTCTCGTAGTTGACGGCGGCCTCGACGTCCTCGGCCTTGACGACGTCGATCCGGCCGACGGCCACGCCGTCGATCTGCTTCTCGGCCTCCAGCTCCTTGCTGACGGGGTGGGCGTCGCCGCTGCGCTGCACGGCGACGTAGGCGCCGCCGAGGACCAGCGCGGTCAGGCAGAACACCAGCACCGAGTACAGCACGGTGAGCCGGAAGCGGATGGTGTGGACGAACGCCGGCAGCGGCAGCCGGGGCCGCCTCACGGCGTCTCCTCCTTGAGCCGGTAGCCGTGCCTGATGACGGTCTCGATAAGCGGCTCGTCCTGGCCGGTGACCTTGCGGCGCAGCGATCCGACCGTGACCCGCACGGTGTTGGTGAACGGGTCGGCGTTCTCGTCCCAGACGTGCTCCAGCAGCTCCTCGGCGGAGACGACCCGGCCGGGCCGGGTCATCAGGTAGTGCAGCACGCCGAACTCCTTGGGGGTCAGCCGCAGCGGGCGGGTCCCGCGGTACGCCTCGAACCGGGCGGTGTCCAGCCGCAGTTCGCCGACCTCCACGACGGAGGTGCCGCCCTCGTCGCGGCGCAGCAGGGCCCGTATCCGGGCCAGCAGCTCCGGCAGCGCGAACGGCTTGACGAGGTAGTCGTCGGCGCCCGCGTCGAGGCCCCGCACCCGGTCGGCGAGGCGGTCGCGGGCGGTGAGCATCAGGATCCGCGGCCCGCCGGGGGCCGCGCGTATCTCCCGGCAGACGGCGAGGCCGTCGCCGTCGGGCAGGGTGAGGTCGAGCAGCACGAGGTCGTACTCGTTGACCCCGAGCTTCTCCAGCGCGCCGTCCACGTCGGCGACCGTGTCGACCGCGTACCCGGAGCGTACGAGCCCCACCCTGAGCGCGCCCACCAGGTCCTCTTCGTCCTCGACCACGAGAATCCGCATGACACGAACCTAATCCCCGTCGATGATCGAGTCCGCCGCCCGGACCGCGTCCTCCACCGGCACGGCGAAGCCGATGCCGATCGAGCCGCCCCTGCCCCGGTCCAGCGAGGCGATGGCGGTGTTGATGCCGACGACCCGCCCGCGCGCGTCCACCAGCGGGCCGCCGGAGTTGCCGGGGTTGATGGAGGCGTCGGTCTGCACCGCGCGCTGCCGGCCGCCCTCGCCGAGGGAGACCTCGCGGTCCACGGCGCTGACGATGCCGGAGGTGACCGTGCCGGACAGGCCCAGCGGCGAGCCGATGGCGAGGACGGAGTCGGCGACGGCCAGGTCCGCGGAGCGGCCCCGGGGCAGCGGGCGCGGGGCGTACGGGCCGGTCACCTCCAGCACCGCCACGTCCCGGCCGGTGTCGCGGCCGAGCACCTCCGCGTCGAGGCGGCGCCCGCTGTGCAGCACGACGGAGGCGTCGGTGGCGCCGCCGACGACGTGGGCGTTGGTGAGGACGCGGCCGCGGTCGTCGAAGACGAAGCCGGAGCCCTGCCG
>NZ_BAAAPF010000483.1:0-3542 GCF_039531005.1 Streptomyces synnematoformans | reverse complement strand
CACCGCACTCACCACCCTCCACACCCACCACCACCCCACCGACCTCTCCCCCCACACCAACAACTCCAGCGGCGAGATCCCCGAACTGCCCACCTACCCCTTCCAGCGCGACAGCTACTGGATCCAGGCCGCCGCGCAACTCACCAGCGCCGGCGACCTCGGTCAGATCAGCAGCACCCACGCGCTCCTCAGCGCCGCCGTCCAGCTCGCAGACGGCACCGACGGGAACGTCTCGACCACGGTGTTCACCGGTCAGGTCAGCCTGAGCACCCACCCCTGGCTCGCCGATCACGCCGTCGCCGGGACCGTCCTGCTGCCCGGCACCGCCCTCGTGGACCTGGCACTGCACACCGGCGACCACACCGGCGCCACCCACCTCGAAGAACTGACCCTCCACGCCCCGCTGACGCTCGGCGAGGCCGCCACCCGCGACCTCCAAGTCACGACGAGCCCCGAGGCGGACGCCGAAGCCGGCGGTCCCGGCCGCTGGCAGGTCGCCATCCACTCGCGGCCGCACACCGACGACACCGAGCCCGAGCCGTGGACTTGCCACGCCACCGGCACCCTCACCGCCGAACCGGCCGAGCCGGCGGCGCCGCTAGCGCAGTGGCCGCCCACCGGTGCACAGCAGCTCGACATTGCGGACCTCTACGATCGGATGGCAGCTGCCGGATACGAGTACGGGCCCGCCTTCCAGGGCGTCACCGCCGCTTGGACACACCCCGACGGCACCCTCCATGCCGAGATCGGCCTCGCCGAAGACGCAGACACCGCCCGGCACACCATCCACCCCGCGCTGCTCGACGCCACCCTCCACCCGCTCGCCACCCGCACCCTCAATGAAGACGGCGGGGAAGCGCAGGAACTCCGGCTGCCGTTCGCGTGGAGCGGCGTCTCCGTCCACGCCACCGGCGCCACCCGGCTCCGCGCCACCCTTGTGCCCACCGGCGAGCACGGCCACGACCTGGCTCTCCGCGCCTGGGACCCCACCGGCGCCCCCGTCGCCACCATCGCCGCACTCAACACCCGGCCCGTCGACGCCGCTGCGCTGACCAGCAGCGCCCACACGGGAGCCGCGACCCGCAACAGCCTGTTCCACCTCGCCTGGAGCCCCGCCGCGGCCGAGCCGTCGGCGCAGGTGGATCCGGACCAGGTCGACGTGTACGTCGCCGCCCCGGCCGCCGAGGACACTCCGGCCGCGGCGCACGTGGCGACCGAGGCGCTGCTCGGCCACGTACAGAACTGGCTGGCCGACAACGACCAGAGTGACCGCCGCCTCGTCGTCGTCACCCACCGCGCGGTCGCCACGGACCCGGCCGAGGACGTCCACCTCGCCCACGCACCCCTGTGGGGTCTGGTCCGTACCGCTCAGAACGAGAACCCCGACCGCATCCACCTCATCGACAGCGACACCACCGGCGACGTCCCGCAGCTTGCCGAAGCCCTGGCCACCGGCGAACCCCAACTCGCCCTCCGCGACGGCCAGTTCCTCATCCCCCATCTGACCCGCTCCACCGGCACAGACACCACCGAAGCCCGCCCCCTCGACCCCAACGGCACCGTCCTGATCACCGGCGGCACCGGCGGCCTGGCAAGCCTCACCGCCCGCCACCTGATCACCCAACACGGCGTGCGCCACCTCCACCTGGCCTCACGCCGCGGCCCCGACCACCCCAACGCCACCGCGCTCCGCGACGAACTCACCCAACTCGGCGCCGACATCACGCTCACCGCCTGCGATACCACCAGCGCAGACCAGGTCACGGCCCTCATCGACTCCATCGACGACGCACACCCCCTCACCGCCGTCATCCACACCGCCGGTGCCCTGAACGACGCCGTCCTGACCCAGCTCACCCCCGACGGCCTGCACTCCGTTCTGGCGCCGAAGGTCGACGCCGCGTACAACCTCCACCAGGCCACCAAGGACCTCGGCCTCGCCCACTTCGTCCTCTACTCCTCCGCCGCCGGCACCCTGGGCAACCCCGGACAAGCCAACTACGCCGCCGCCAACACCTACCTCGACACCCTCGCCCACCACCGCACCCACCACGGCCTGCCCACCACCAGCCTCGCCTGGGGCTACTGGGAACACACCACCGGACTGACCAGCCACCTCAACGACAACGAAGTCCGCACCGTCACCCACGGCACCACGGCACTCACCACCGACCACGCCCTCCACCTCCTCGACACCGCACTCACCACACCCCACCCCCACCACCTCTGCACACCCGTCACGCCTTCCGCCCTGCGCGACCCGGAGCGGCTCCCCGTCCTCTTCCGTGGCCTCGCCTCCCGGCCGGTCCGCCGGGCGGCGGCCGGCTCGGCCGCAGGCGACGGCAACGCACTCGCAGAACGCCTCGCCGCACTCCCCGAACCGGAACAACAGCACAAAGCCGTCCTCGACGTCGTACGCAACAACATCGCCGCCGTCCTCGGCCACGGCACCGCCGAAACCATCGACCCCCACCGCCCCTTCAAAGAACTCGGCTTCGACTCCCTCACCGCCGTCCAACTCCGCAACCAACTCACCACCACCACCGCACTCCGCCTCCCCGCAACCCTGATCTTCGACCACCCCACGCCGGAGGCCCTCACCCGTCACCTCCTCGGCCGGCTCCTCGACACGGCGCCCGCCGGCACCCGCGCCGTCACGACCCGAGCCGTCACCGACGACGACCCCATCGCCATCGTCTCGATGGCCTGCCGCTACCCCGGTGAGGTCCGCTCCGCGGACGACCTGTGGCGACTGGTCGCCGAGGGCACGGACGCGGTGTCGGAGTTCCCGGTCAACCGCGGCTGGGACCTCGACAACCTCTACGATCCGGACCCGGACGCGACGGGCAGGACGTACACCCGCCACGGCGCCTTCCTGCACGACGCGGACAGGTTCGACGCCGACTTCTTCCACATGAACCCCCGCGAGGCCCTGGCCACGGACCCGCAGCAGCGGCTGCTGCTGGAGACCGCCTGGGAGACGTTCGAGCAGGCGGGCATCGACCCGACCGGCCTGCGCGACAGCAACACCGGCGTGTTCACGGGCGTCATCTACGCCGACTACGGCCCGCGCCTGATGCACCGGACGCCGGAGGGCTTCGAGGGCTACCTCGGCAACGGCAGCGCCGCGAGCGTGGCGTCCGGCCGGGTGGCGTACACCTTCGGCCTCGAAGGCCCGGCCATGACCATCGACACCGCGTGCTCGTCGTCGCTCGTGGGCATGCACCTCGCCGCGCAGGCGCTGCGCAACGGCGAGTGCGACCTCGCCCTCGCCGGCGGCGTCACCGTGATGTCCACGCCCTCCGCGTTCCTTGAGTTCTCCCGCCAGCGCGGCCTGGCCGCCGACGGCCGCTGCAAGCCCTTCGCCGACGCCGCCGACGGGACCGGCTGGGGCGAAGGCGCCGGTCTCGTGCTCCTGGAGCGCCTCTCCGACGCCCAGCGCAACGGACACCATGTCCTCGCCATCCTGCGGGGTTCGGCGGTCAACCAGGACGGCGCCTCCAACGGCCTCACCGCGCCCAACGGCCCCGCGCAGCAGCGGG
>NZ_BAAAPF010000482.1:0-3551 GCF_039531005.1 Streptomyces synnematoformans | reverse complement strand
CCCGCCGCGGCGGGGAGCACCGCGCCGTCCGGTCGGGGCGCGGCCCCGGCCCCCGCTCCGGCCCCGCGCCGCCGCAACTACGCCGAACCGCCGCCGACCTGGGCGGGCGTGGCCGACAAGGTGGCCACCGACCCGACCGTCCGCTACACCGAGAGCGGCAAGGAGTTCCTGCAGTGGATGGCGCTGCACGCCGCCGACCCGGACGGGTGGCAGGACCTGGTCGAGGCGGTGCCCGCGCACTGGCTCGGCGTCATCGCGCCGATCGCCGACGGCATCAGCAAGGAGTGGGGCCTGTTCGCCGAGCGGCTGCGGAGCCGGCAGCAGGCGGTGTGACGACGGTACGGGAACGGGCCGGGACCCCGCTGCGCGGCCCCGGCCCGGGTGGTGGTGGAGACGTCAGCCCGGCGGCTGCGCGGCCGGCCCCGGCCCGGGGCGGTTCAGCCCTTCGGGCGCGGCGGGCGGGCCGCCGCCGAGGCTCTGCATCCGCTCGCGCATCGACGCGGTGCTGTTGACGTGCGGGAACTCCTCCGCCGGCACGTCGGCGCCGAGGAAGGTGCACAGCGGCTCCCAGCCCTGCTGCACGTCGTAGACGAGGAGCCGGTCCGCGGGGACGGAGTCGATGACGTCCTGGTTGTACCGGCGGTAGACGTCCATCGCGTACTGCCCGTCGTCGAACCGGCCGTTGAGGAGGCCGTCCCACATCAAGACGTTGATCATGCGGAACATCCGGGCCTGCCTGGTGCCCGCCTCCGGCGGGTTCTGCCGGTTGCGGACGACGAACTGGTACAGCGTGTCGTGCGTGCTGCGGTACCAGCCCTCGGCGTCGCGCACCGTCAGCACGACCTTCGCCTCCGGGAACGCCTTCATGATCTGCGCGTAGTGCAGGGAGGGGGGCCCGTCCACGATGGAGGCGAAGCCGTCGAACAGCGACGGCCAGTCGGGCTGCTTGCCGTCGCAGACGATGCCTTCCCACTCCGCCAGCCGCTCCTCGTTGCTGACGATGTCGAACATGTGGTAGCAGGGCCCGTATCCGAGCCGCTCCAGCGCTACCTGAAGCGAGGTCGTGCCGGTTCTGCCTAACCCGGCGTTGATGAGCTTCAACAAGGCGGTGTCCCTCTCCAGTCGTGGGTGACCGGGCCGGCGACGCGATCAGCGCCCCCCGTGCCGGGATCGCGTCGCCGGGCCGACTCAGCGCCAGTCAGCCGGTACCTGTCTAGTGGAGACGTTAACGCGGTTCCAGAGGTTGACCAGACCGATATGGATAACGAGCGCGGCAAGCTCCGGCTCGCTGAAAATCCGGGCGGCGGCGTCCCAGACCTCGTCGGGCACGGGGTCGTCCGCGCCGACCAGCTGGGTCGCCGCCTCGGCCAGCGCCAGGGCGGCGCGTTCGGCGTCGTCGAAGCACGACGCATTCCGCCAGTCTTCGACCATGGGCAGGCGTTCGTCGGCCGCCGCGGCGCTTTCGGCGTCGCGGGGAAGCGTGTAGATACGGCCGTTGAGCTGACTCACCCGCAGCCGGACAAGATCGAGCGTCTGCTGCGGAACTCCGACCTTGCCGATGATTTTCGAGAGGTCGAGCAGGGGTTGCAGGGCATCGGGTACGACCAGTGACGGGTTATTCATCCGGGGCTGCATGGCAACAGGTTGCCGCCGGCCCCGGCGCTGCTGCAACTATGGGGAAAAGGCCACCGGTTCGACCGCGGGAAATCCTCGGTTGAACGCCTCAGAAAGGGGTTCGAGCATGACCGCGGAGCAGATAGCTCTTGTCACGGGGGCTAACAAGGGCATCGGATTCGAGATCGCCAGGCAACTCGGCGAGGCGGGCGCCGTCGTCTTCGTCGGCGCCCGGAACGAGGCGCGCGGAAAGAAGGCCGCCGACGCGCTCGCGGACCGGGGCGTCGCCGCGGTGGCGCTGCGCCTCGACGTCACCGACGCGGAGTCCGTCGCCGCGGCCGCGGCCCGGATCGAGCGCGCCCACGGGCGCCTCGACATCCTGGTCAACAACGCCGGCGTCGCCGGCGGGTTCACCGGGCCGCCGAGCGCGGCGACCGCGGCCGACATGCGGGAGGTGTACGAGACCAACGTCTTCGGTGTGGTGACGGTGACCAACGCGATGCTGCCGCTGCTGCGCCGCTCGCCGGCCGGCCGCATCGTCAACCAGTCCAGCCACGTGGGGTCGCTGACCCTCAACGCCGACCCCGACTCGCCGATGGCGCACGTCAGCCTGATCGCGTACCAGTCGTCGAAGACGGCGCTGAACGCGCTGACGCTCGCGTACGCGAAGGAGCTGCGGGGGACGCCGGTCAAGGTCAACGCGGCCCACCCGGGGATCGTCGCCACGGACATCAACGGCGGGCGCGGACAGCGGACTCCGGCGCAGGGCGCGGTGATCGCCGTCCGGCTGGCGCTGCTGGACGCGGCCGGCCCGTCGGGGGAGTCGCTGTCGGAGGACGGACCGGTGCCCTGGTGACGGGGCCCGCCGGGGGAGGGGCGGGGTGCGGGCGCGGGGCGGCGGGCACGCTGTCCGCGCCCCGCGCTTCGCGGCCGGGTCAGGTGGTGGCGAAGCCGGCCAGGACCCGGCCGAGGATGTCCGTGTGCACCCGGTGCCACGAGCCGGGCAGCCGCATCCCCCAGCCGCCCGGCAGCGCGGCCGCGGTCGCCAGGGCCGCGTCGCGCAGCCAGTCGCTGGTGCCGTCGCTGCAGACCACCAGCGACGGCGTACGGATCGCCGCCAGCTGCTCGGGGTGGAGGCGGAAGTCGCCGCAGAGGGTCACGTCGTAGACGAGCGTGTGGGCGTTCGCCTCGTTCGTCGCCCACAGCGGCGCCCGGCGCCACTCGGCGATCACCTCGGGGGCGAGCCCCAGCATCCGGCCGAGGTAGTACTCCGCGGCCTCGCCGCGCCGGTCCTCGGCGAGCAGCCCGCGGATGACGTCCAGGCAGTCCGCCGGGGGCAGCGGGTGGTCCCCGGTGCGGAAGTACGGTTCGTGCAGGGCCAGCTTGGTGATCGGCAGGCCGGCGCGGGCGGCGTGCAGCGCCAGGTTGGCGCCCGTGGACCCGGCGAAGACGACCGCCTCGCCGCCGGCCTCCTCGACCACCGCCGCGAGGTCCTCGACCTCCCGCTCCACCGACCAGGCGGGGGAGTCGCCGCTCTCGCCGCGGCCGCGGCGGTCGTAGGCGTAGACCGTGCAGGACGACGTCAGCTCCGGGACCAGCTGGTCGAAGATCGTGTGATCACGGAACGCGCCGTTGAGCAGCACGATCGGCGGGCCCTCGCCCGCCTTCCGGTAGGCGATCGTCGTGCCGTCCCGCGAAACGACCTTGCGCATGGCGCCTCCTCGTGTGCGCTCGTACTCCTCGGGCCGGCGGGCGTCCGCCGGCGCTGCCAACGTCCGGCACGCCGCTGGACGGCCGGTCGAGGCACGGTCGCGCGGGGGGCGGGCCCGTCGGTCAGGGGCCGCCGTCCAGCTCGCGCTCCAGGGCGCGCTCCGCCGGCGTGAGGCCGGCGCCGGGGCAGAGCCGCTCCGGGTGGCCCGCGGGCGGCCCGTCGAGCC
>NZ_BAAAPF010000481.1:0-3561 GCF_039531005.1 Streptomyces synnematoformans | reverse complement strand
CGCCCCGCCGCCGGCCAGCGCAAGGACCCGGCGGCGGCCGGGACCGCCCGGACCGGCGGGCCCGCCGGGCACGGTGGTGTCCGTGCCGCCGGCGGGCGCGGCGGTGTCCGGGTCGTCAGGGTCGTCCGCGGTCCCGGCGCCGGCCGCGGGGCCGGCGGGCGGCTCCGAGACCTCGGTGGGTTCGACGCCGGGCAGCTGCAGCATCTCCGCCGACCGCTCGGCGACCATCCGCACCACCGCGTCCGGCAGCCACTCGATGTCGCCTCCGGGCGCCTCCCCGGCCAGCGCCTCGTCCACCCCGGCGGCGGTGGGCCGCGCGTCGGGGTCCTTGGCCAGGCACCGGACGAGCAGCGTCCGCAGCTCCTCGTCCGCGACGCCGCCCAGGTCGGGCTCGTCGTGCACCGTGCGGTACAGCAGCGCGTCCACGGCGCCGGCGCCGAACGGCGGCCGCCCGGTGGCCGCGTACGCCAGCACGCACCCCAGTGAGAAGACGTCGCTAGCCGGCCCGACCTCGTCCGCCCGCGCCTGTTCGGGGGAGAGGAAGCCGGGCGTGCCGACGACCATGCTGTCCGACGTCAGCTGCGTCTCCTCGGCCGCCGTGGGCCGGGCGATGCCGAAGTCGATGAGCCGCGGGCCGTCGAGCGCGAGCAGCACGTTGCCGGGCTTGAGGTCGCGGTGGACCAGGCCGGCGTCGTGCACCGCGGCCACGGCGCGCGCGAGCACCTTGCCCAGCACCCGTACGCCGTGGTCCGGCAGCGGGCCGCACCCGGTGACCGCTTCGGCCAGCGACGGGCCCGGCACGAACGCCGTCGCCAGCCACGGCGCCTCGGCCTCGGTGTCGGCGCCGAGCACGGGCACCACCCACGGGCTCCGGACCCGGCGGGCGGACGCGGCCTCGCGGCGGAAGCGGGCGCGGAACTCCGGCTGTTCCGCGTACTCGGGCTGGATGACCTTCACCGCGGCCGGCGCACCGGCCGCGGTGCGGGCGAGGTAGACCACGCCCATGCCGCCGGCGCCGAGGCGGCCCAGCAGCCGGTTCCCGCCCAGGTGCGCGGGGTCGGAGGGCAGCAGCTGCTCCATCACGCGCCCCCCTGCCCGCCCGGGGCGGCGGGGCTGCGGCCCGCGGCGCCGTCGGGGTCGGCGGCTTTTCCGTCCCCGTCGCCGTCGCCGCCGTCCCCGTCCCCGCCGTCCCCGTCCCCGCCGTCCCCGTCGCCGCCATCCGGGACGGCGATCTTGTCCTCGGCCTCGATCATCATCCTGACCAGGGGTTCGACGGTGATGTCGCCCACCTCCTCGGCGGAGCGCTTCTCGCCGCCGCAGGCGGACACGGAGACGACCACCGGGCCGAACGTCGACTGGTACCACGAGTACGGATACGGACCGCCCCGGGTGTCGCTGACGCACTCGCCGCTCTCGGACAGCGAGTCGTCGCTGGTCTCGTTGGCGCCCTCGCCGCGCGCGAGCGCCATCGACGTCAGGCCCGTCAGCCGCTCACCTGCCCGCAGCGTCTGCTCCGGGCAGCCGACCGCCTCCTCCAGCATCCGCGCCTGCTCCCACGCCGCGTCCAGCGTCGTACGGTGCACGGTCACCGTGGCGGACAGCCGGATCGACCCCTTGCCGTCCGCCGGGGGCACCTCCAGGTAGCGGGTGCGGGTGGCCAGCACGTCGTCCGGCAGGTCCTCCGTCTGCCAGGCGCAGTTCTCGCCGAGCACCGTCCAGCGCGCGGGGTCGCTCTCGTACGGCGTCGCCCGCACCGCCTCCGGACCGAACTGCTTCGGCCCGACGATGACGTCCTCGATCAACTGGCGCGCCTGCGCCGCGGTGCGGGGCACCCGCTCCGGGTCGGGCTTCGGCGTCTCCGACGGTGCCGGGCCGCCGTCCGGCGTGTTCGCGCTCGCGCTGCTGCTCGCGCCCGCGGACTTCTTCCCCTCCGGCTCGCTCCCGCTCTCGCAGGCGGTCGCGCCGCCCGCGCACAGCATGCCGAGTAAGACCGCCGGAACACCCCAGCGGCGTACGCGTCCTTCGTACGTCATAACCCCCACCCGGTCTTCCCCCGGCCGCCCATACCGATGCCGCTCCGCCGCCCGGCGGTTCCGCGCCGGGCGGCGGAGCGGCACCCCGTCTGCGAGCGAACTCTACAAGGGCTGCCCGGTAGGGGTCCCGGGCGCGGTGACGCCGCCGTTGCGGGCCGGGGGCGGGCGCGTTGACCGCGGGGGAACGCTGCGACCTCCGCCCCGGCGTACGCCCCCACAGGGGTTACCGTCCCGGCGGGCCGTCTCGGCGGCGGGGCTTCCGCCGCGCATGCTGGAGGGATGCCCACCGTCACGTTCGTCTCGTCCCGGTGGTTCGTGGCCACGCTCTTCGTCGTCATCACGCTCGCCGACCTCGTCACCAGCAAGGGGCAGTCGCTCGGGGCGCTGTTCTCCGTCATCCCCGTGCTGGTCGCCGTCAACGGCAGGCGGCCCGCCGTCGTCGCCGCCGGGGTCCTCGGGGTGGTGCTGGCCGGGGCGCTCAGCTGGTACAACGACGACATCGGCACCGCCCAGTTCCTCGCCCGGTTCATCGCCGTCGTCGGCGCCACCGGGCTCGGCCTCGTCGTCCAGGCGGTGCGCGTCGACCGCGAGACGCGGCTCGCGCGGGCGCAGCGGATCGCGGACGTGGCGCAGCGGGCGCTGCTGCCGGTGCCGCCCACCCGCGTCGGGCCGTTCGCCGTCGCCGCCAGCTACGCCTCCGCCGCGCGCGACGCGCAGGTCGGCGGCGACCTGTACGACGTCGTGGACACCGGCTCGGGCGTGCGCGCCGTGATCGGCGACGTCCGCGGCAAGGGGCTGCCCGCCGTGCGCATCAGCGGCAGGGCGCTCGGCGTCTTCCGGGCCGTCGCGTACGACGAGCGGGATCTGTCCCGGATCGCCCGCCGGATGGAGCAGAGCGTGCTGCGCGAGGCGGGGCCGGAGGACTTCGTGACGGTCCTGCTGGTGGAGGCCACCCGGGAGGGCCGGTGCACCCTGCTGTCCTTCGGGCATCCGCCGCCCCTGGTGCGCACCGCCGCGGGGGAGGTGCGCGAGGCGCCGATCGCGTCCCACCCTCCGCTGGGCCTCGGGCTGGCCCGGCCGCCCGAGCGGGACCGCACCTCCCGGGCAGCCGGCGAGGCCGCGGCGGACGACGGCGACGGCCCCGGCGGCGCCCGCGCCGTCGCCTCCGCCACCGACCCCGCCGTCGACCCGCTCGCCGCCGCACCCGGCGCCGCCGGGGCACCGACCACCGAGTTGGTCCTCGCCCCGGGCGACGAACTGCTCCTCGTCACCGACGGCGCCCTGGAGGCCCGCAACGCCGCCGGGGAGTTCTACCCCCTGGTCCCGCGCTACGCCGCCTGCCCCGGCCCCGCCGGCGACCCGCCCGTGGACGTGCTCGCGGCACTCGGCGCCGACATGCGCGCCTACAGCGGCGGGGCACTCGACGACGACTCCGCGCTCGTCCTGCTGCGCTACGCGCCGCCGGGTGATCGCTCGTCCTCTGCCGGCGCCGTCCCGCCCCGCTGAGCCGGCAGCCGCGGCACCCCGG
>NZ_BAAAPF010000480.1:0-3567 GCF_039531005.1 Streptomyces synnematoformans | reverse complement strand
GGCACGGCGGGGTACGGGCCCGCGGCCAGCGCGCCCGCGTCGGCGGGCAGGGGCTCCTCGACGAGCGGGCGGCGGGCGGCCTCCCAGACCCGGCGGCCCCGGTCCAGCAGGGCGGTCCACGCCTCGCCGGCGCCCGGCCCGGCGGCGGCGTCGAGGGCCCGTACGACGCCCGCGCGGGAGGCGTTCGGGAGGGTGGCGACGGTGCCGTCGGGGAAGACGTGCCGCTCGGCGGGGTCGACCGGCACCAGGTCCACGCACTTCTCCAGCCTCCGCCGGCCGGTCTTGAGGAACAGGTCGCGGTAGACCGCGGGCAGGTGCAGGACCCCCGGGCCGGTGTCGAAGCCGAAGCCGTCGCGCTCCAGCCGCCGTACGCCGCCGCCGTGGGTGCCGGTGCGCTCGTGGACCGTCACCCGGTGGCCGGCCAGGGCCAGCCGCGCGGCGGCGGCCATGGCGCCCATGCCGGCGCCGATTACCGCGATCTGTGCCATGGCCCGGACTTTATCCCGCGTCCCGCGCGGCCCCGCGGGCGGGAGCGGAACGGCTGGGGGCGGGTACTCAGCTGTGCGCTCGGGTACTCAGATACGTGCTTGAGTACCCGAGCGGATAGGTCTCGACCTGCACAAACGGCAAAGTGATGGGCGTGGGACGGACGCAGTACGGAGCCCGGACCGCCGACACGGGGCGGCGGAACGGAACTCCGGCCGGCCCACGAGGGGGGAACGGGGGAACGGGGGGAAGCTGCCCCGGTGGTGGAGCGACGGGGGATCGCTTCGCGCCGGGGCAGCGCCCGTTTCGGCGGGCGGTGTGCACCGCCGGCGCGGGGTGCCACCCCCGGGGCGGCACCTTCTCGGCGCAATTGCCGCGGGGGGTGTGGAGAAGGGCGTCGATGCAGGTAGCGGGGCAGGTCAGGCCGATTGTCAGTGGGGTGCGCCACGATGGGCACATACGAACGAACGACTGAAGGACTGACGCTGACAGGAGGCAAGCCATGGCGGCCGAGCCGGCTTTCGCCCCACCGAGTGATGTCCACCCCGTCCTGCGCCCGGGCAGCGCGCCCAAGGCGGCGCTGGAGCTGCTGGCGCAGGCGCACGCCGGCCTGGCGGAGGCGGCGGAGATGGAGACGGCGAACGAGCGCTATTCGCTGGCCCACCTCGCCGCGCTGCGCACCGCCGCGGCGGTGCTCGCGGTGCGCGGGCGCCCCGAGCCGTCGCCGCGCCGCCGGCAGCGCATCCGCAGCGCGTGGGAGGTGCTGCCGGAGGTCGCGCCCGAACTCGCCGAGTGGAGCGCGATGTGCGCCGGCGGCGCCCGGCTGCGCGCCCGCGCGGAGGCGGGCATCAGGGACGCGGTCGACGCGCAGGAGGCGGCCGATCTGCTCCGCGCGGCAGGGATGTTCACGCGCATCGTCGAGCGGATGCTCGTCGTCCAGCCGCTGATACGCCCCGGGCAGGGTCCGGAGACGGGTTGAACCGGCCCGCGGCCCCGCGGGCGGCCGCGGCGGCGCCGGTGCGCGGGGCCGCCGCGGGGCGGCCCGCCGGGGCTCGGGGAGCGGATGCGCAGCCTCTAAGCTGGGCCACGCCCGATCTTCGAGGAGCACTCCATGCCCCGTACGACACCGCACGACCACCTGCCGCGCGCCGCCCTGCGCGCCGCCGGCGCCTGGGAGGCGCTGGAGGACGCCCTGGCCCGGCACGGCGCCGCCGGACCGGGCGGCGCGGCCGGGGAGGGCGGGGCGGCCGGAGCGTCCGCCGGGGCCGGAGCAGGCCGTGCGGAGGGCGCGGCGGCGGAGCACTCCGCCGTCCGTCCGCTGGACGTGCTGGACACCGGCGGCGGCACCGGGTACTTCGCCGTGCCCGCCGCCCTCCTCGGGCACCGGGTGACCGTCGTCGACCCCAGCCCGAACGCGCTGTTCGGGCTGCAGCGCCGCGCCACCGAGGCCGTCCTCGCCGACCGGGTGCGCGGCGTGCAGGGCGACATCCACGCCCTCTTCGACGTCGCCGAGCCCGGCGCGTATGACGCCGTGCTCTGCCACGGGGTCCTGGAGTACGTCGACGATCCCGCCGCGGGCCTCGCCAACGCCGTCGCCGCGCTGCGGCCCGGCGGCCTCCTCAGCGTGCTCGCCGCGGGCCTCGGCGGCGCCGTGCTGGCCCGCGCGCTCGCCGGGCACTTCTCCTCCGCCCGCCGGGCGCTGACGGGCCCGGACGGCCGCTGGGGCGAGGCCGACCCGGTGCCGCGCCGGTTCACCCCGGAGGAGCTGACCCGGCTGGTCGCCGCCGCCGGGGTCGAGGTGCGCGCCGTCCAGGGCGTACGGACCTTCGCCGACCTGGTGTCGGACGGCCTCGCGGAGTCCGAGCCCGGCGCGCTCGACGCGCTGCTGGAGCTGGAGCGGGCGGCGGCGGAGTCGCCGGCGTTCCAGCCGGTCGCGGCGCAGCTGCATGTTCTCGGCGGCCGGAAGTGATAACCGGTCCGCCCGCGGGCAGAGGTGCAGTAGGCCACAGGCCACCCGTTCGGCCCCGGGGCGCCGTATGATCTGAGTCAGGGCCTGCTACGGCGGGCAGGCCCAGATCCGTGCCGCGGATCGGCGGATTTGGCGCAGAGGGGCGGGTTTCACGGGGGCGCATACCTGCCTATCCTGGAGGTGTCGCGTCCCGGTCGCCCCCAAGCGACCGACGAGTAGGAGGACTCCGTGCCGCTCTCGGAGAACGAGCAGCGCATGCTCGAGCAGATGGAACGAGCGCTGTACGCAGAAGACCCCAAGTTTGCGACGGCGCTTGAGGGGAGCAAGCTGCGCACATACACCCGCCGTCGGGTGTACCAGGCGGTAGCGGGCTTCCTGGTCGGTATCGCGCTCCTGATGGCGGGCATGGTCGCGCAGCAGATCTGGGTCAGCGTGGTGGGCTTCCTCGTCATGCTGGGATGTGCGGTGCTCGCCGTGACCGGTTGGCGCAGAACCGCGAACCCGGGCGAGCAGCAACAGCAGCAGCCGGGCGAAGCCGCGGCCCCCCGGGGCGGTCAGCAGCGGCGCAGGACCCGGCAGCGCCGTTCCATGATGAACCGCATCGAAGAGCGGTGGCAGCGCCGCCGCGACGAGGGGCGTTAGGCTACCCGAGCCCCCGCACCGTGCAGAGCTCCCCGGGCCCGGCCCGCGGGAGCTCTCCCGCACGTCCGGCCTCCGGCCGGGCCCCGGGACGAAGCGGCCCGCCCTTCCCGTCCCGCGCCGGGCGCGCGCCCGCGCACTGAGCGCGCACGGGCCGTACCGGCGCGCGACTAGTCCTCCCCTGTGTCACCACTCCGGCCGTCCCCCCCCGCACGGGCCCTACCCGGCTTCCGGCCAGCCCTCCGTCACCGCCGTCCAGCGCCTCCGCCGGCCCCGCGCAGCGGGCAGCGGGCGGGTACGGGGCCGGTCGCACCGGTCCCCGCATCCCGCCGCCCCTCAGCGGGAGGCGTCACCGCGTTACCGGGACGGCCTCAGCGTCGCGCCCGTGCGGCGCACCGCCTCGCGCCAGCGGCCCGTCACCGCCGCCCAGCGCGCCGCCACCGCCCACAGCAGCCGCACCGACGAGCGCGGCG
>NZ_BAAAPF010000479.1:0-3568 GCF_039531005.1 Streptomyces synnematoformans | reverse complement strand
GCCCGCACGCGCGCACGGCCCGGCGGGGCCGTGCGCCGTACGCGCGTCAGAGCGCGGACAGTTCGGCCTCCAGGTCGTCCAGCCCCAGCGAGCCCTGCGACAGCGCGGCCATGTGCCACGCCTTGGCGTCGAAGTCCGCGCCGTGCGCCTTGCGCGCCGCGTCGCGGCCGCGCAGCCAGGCGCGTTCGCCGATCTTGTAGCCGATGGCCTGCCCCGGCATCGACAGGTAGCGGGTCAGCTCGCTCTCCACGAACTCCGCCGGCCGGCCGCTGTGCATGCCGAAGAACTCCTGTGCCAGCGCCGGTGTCCACTGCTCGCCCGGGTGGAAGGGCGAGTGGTCGGGAATCGGCAGCCGGAGGTGCATGCCGATGTCCACGATGACCCGCGCGGCGCGCATCATCTGCGCGTCCAGGTAGCCGAGCCGCTGCTCGGCGTCGGTGAGGAAGCCCAGCTCGTCCATGAGCCGCTCCGCGTACAGCGCCCAGCCCTCGCAGTTGGAGCTCACCCAGCCGATGGTCGACTGGTAGCGGGAGAGCCGGTCCTTGACGTACACCCACTGCGCCAGCTGCAGGTGGTGGCCGGGCACGCCCTCGTGGTACCAGGTGGAGACCAGGTCGTAGACCGGGAAGCGGGTCTTGCCCATCGTCGGCAGCCAGGTCCGCCCGGGGCGGGAGAAGTCCTCGGAGGGCGGTGTGTAGTACGGCGCGGCGGCGCCGCCGGGCGGCGCGATACGGGACTCCACCCGGCGCACCGGCTCGGCCAGCTCGAAGTGCGTGCCGTCCAGCGCCTCGACGGCCTTGTCCATGATGCCCTGCAGCCAGTCGCGGACGGCGTCCTCGCCCTCGATGTGGGTGCCGTGCTCGTCCAGGTGCGCCAGCGCCTCCCAGGGGGTGGCGGCGCCGGGCAGGATCTTCGCGGCCTCGGTCCTCATCTCGCCGAGCAGCCGGTGGTACTCCGACCAGCCGTAGGCGTACGCCTCGTCCAGGTCGAGGTCGGCACCGTTGAAGAAGCGCGACCAGCGGGCGTACCGCTCGCGGCCGACGACGTCGGGGGCGTTCGCCACGGCCGGCGCGTACACGTCGCGCATCCAGTCGCGCAGCGCGCCCACCGCGGCGGTGGCCTCGCCCGCCGCCGCGTCCAGCTCGCCGCGCAGCGACTCGGGTCCGGCGGCCGTCAGCTCGCCGAACCAGCCGCGCCCGTCGCCCGCCCACTCGGTGAGCTGCCCGACGAACGTCCCGGTCGGTCGCGGCCCGCCGAGCAGCCCCTTGCCCAGGCCCGCGGCCAGCGACTGCCGGTAGCCGTCGAGCGCCGCCGGGACCGCGCGCAGCCGGGCGGCGATGTCCGCCCAGTCGTCCTCGCCGGCCGTCGGCATCAGCGTGAAGCACTCGCGCGTCAGGTGCACGGGGGAGTGGATGTTGCTGACGGCCCGCAGGCCCTCGTCGGCGTCGTGGACGGCGAGTTCGGCGGTCAGCCGCTCCCGCAGCAGCCGCGCGCAGCGCCGCTCCGCGTCGCTGTCCGCGCCGGGCTGCCGCTCGGCCTCGTCGAGGGCCGCAAGGGTGGCGCGGCCCAGCTCGGCTACGGCCCGCTGGCCGTCGGGGGAGAAGTCGGGGAGGGTACGGGAACTCTCCGGCACGCCGAGCATGGTGCCGCTGACGGGGTCGAGGTCGATCAGGTCGTCGACGTAGGCGTCCGCCACCTGCCGGGGCAGTCGCTGGTTCGTGGAGTCGGGCATGCGGGCCATCCTCGTATACGGGGGCGGGCGACGTCATCACCAAAACGGCGTCATGCCTGCGGCGGCAGCAGCGGCCCGCACTCCCAGTGCTGGAAGACCAGCCGCGTCTCCACCCGGGCGACCTCCCGGCGGGAGGTGAACTCGTCCAGGACGAGGCGCTGCAGGCCGGCGGCGTCGCGGACGGCGACGTGCACCAGGTAGTCGTCGGGGCCGCTGAGGTGGAACAGCGCGCGGGACTCGGGCAGCGAGCGGACCCGTTCGACGAAGGGGCCGATGAGGTCGCGGCGGTGCGGGCGCACCTGCACCGACAGCAGCGCCTCCAGACCGCGGTCGAGCCGCGCCGGGTCGAGGGCGAGCCGGTACCCGGTGATCACCCCGGTGCGGCGCAGCCGGGCCACGCGGTCCAGGCAGGTGGAGGGCGCGACGCCCACGGCGGCGGCCAGGTCGCGGTTGGTGGTCCGGGCGTCGTTCTGCAGCACCCGCAGAATCTCCAGGTCCACCGGATCCAGAGCAGGCGAATCGGGCATCCGCCGAACGTAGCACGGGGATCAGCCCTCCTGGCCCGTACAGAGTTCAGCATCGGGGCATGGAGACCCCGTCGCGTTCACTCGCCACCGAGGCCGTGCACGCCGGGCGCGAAGACCTCGCGCCCCTCGGCCTGCACGCCGCCCCGCTCGACCTGTCCACGACCTACCCGTCCCCCGACAGCAGGGGCGAGGCCGCCCGGATCGACGAGTTCGCCGCCACCGGCGCCCCGCTCGAAGGGCCGCAGGTCTACGGCCGGCTCGGCAACCCCACCGTCAGCCGCTTCGAACAGGCCCTCGCCCGGCTCGAAGGCACCGAGTCCGCCGTCGCCTTCGCCAGCGGGATGGCCGCGCTCAGCGCCTGCCTGCTGGTACGCGCCAGCCTCGGCCTGCGGCACGTCGTCGCCGTCCGGCCGCTCTACGGGTGCAGCGACCACCTGCTCGACAGCGGGCTGCTCGGCACCGAGGTGACCTGGACCGACCCGGCGGGCGTCGCCGACGCCCTGCGCCCCGACACCGGCCTGGTCCTCGTCGAGACCCCCGCCAACCCGACGCTCGCCGAGACGGACCTCCGGGCCGTCGCGTACTCTTGCGGCTCGGTCCCGCTGCTGGTCGACAACACCTTCGCCACCCCCGTCCTGCAGCGCCCCACCGAGCACGGCGCGCGGCTCGTGCTGCACAGCGCCACCAAGTACCTCGGCGGCCACGGCGACGTGATGGGCGGCGTCGTCGCCTGCGACGAGGAGCTGGCCGGCGCGCTGCGCCGGGTCCGGTTCGCCACCGGCGGCGTGCTGCACCCGCTCGCCGGCTATCTGCTGCTGCGCGGCCTCGCCACCCTGCCGGTGCGGGTACGGGCCCAGTCGCGGACCGCCGCGGAGCTGGCCCGCCGCCTCGCCGGCCACCCGGCGGTGACCCGGGTGCGCTACCCGCGGCTCGGCGGCGCGATGGTCGCCTTCGAGGTGCGCGGCGACCCCCACGCGGTCGTCGCCGCCGTGCGTCTGGTCACCCCGGCGGTGAGCCTCGGCAGCGTCGACACCCTCATCCAGCACCCGGGTTCGATCAGCCACCGTGTCGTCGACCCGGCCGACCGCCGCTCGGGCGGGATCGGCGAGCGGCTGCTGCGGATGTCGGTGGGGCTGGAGCACCCGGACGACCTGTGGGCGGACCTGCGCGCGGCGCTCGACGCCGGCGCCGCGGCGGACGCCGCGGCCGGGGCCGAAGCCGCGGCGGACCGGAAGCCGGGCGGCGCCGTCAGTGCGGCCCGGCGGGGCCCGCGGGGGGGGGGGGGCGCTCGGCCAGGGGGGGGGGGGGG
>NZ_BAAAPF010000478.1:0-3574 GCF_039531005.1 Streptomyces synnematoformans | reverse complement strand
CCCGGCCGTCCGCCGCCGTCGTCGTCGGCGGGCACCACGATCCGTACGACGGCGGCGGCCGTGGGCCGCGGCGGCTACCGGCGGCTGACGGAGGGCGCGGGCTGGCCCCGTGCCGTACGCACCGAACTGGGCCCGGCCGGCCCGCGCCGCGCGGAGACGCGCACCCCGCTCACCGCGTTCGTGCAGCTCACCGACCTGCACATCGTGGACGTGCAGACACCGCTGCGCTCGGAGTACTTCCGCGAGCGCGCGGGCAACGGCTGGCGTCCGCAGGAGGCGCTGAGCGTGCCGGGCGCGGTCGCGCTCATCGAGCGGGTCAACTCGCTGACCGTCGGGCCCGCCACCGGGCTCGCCCTCGGCTGCGCCGTCACCACCGGCGACAACACCGACAACAACAGCTCGCTGGAGCTGGAGTGGTTCCTCACCGCGATGAGCGGCGGCCGGATCGTTCCCAACAGCGGCGACCCGGCGGCGTACGAGGGCGTGCAGAACAGCGGCGTCGACCGCTACTGGCACCCGCAGAGCCGGCTGCGCGACGCCGACAAGGCGCTGGGCTTCCCGCGCGTGGACGGCTATCTGGAGGCGGCGATCCGGGAGGTGACGAGCCCGGGGCTGCACCTGCCGTGGTACTCCACCGTCGGCAACCACGACCTGCTGCCCGGCGGCTGCTACGCGGCGCGGCAGCCGTTCTTCGCGGAGTACGCGGTCGGCGACCGGAAGCTGATGACGCTGCCGGAGTCGATCGCCGGGCCGCTGTTCGACACCCTGCGGTCGCACACCGACCCGCGGGGCGAGGCGTTCGCCGAGATGCTGCGGACGCAGCGGCGCCTGATGCGCACCGTCACGCCGGACGAGCGGCGGGTGCCGTTCACGGCGCACGAGTACGTGGCCGCGCACCTGCAGGGGCGCTTCGCCGGGGCGGGTCCCGTGGGCCACGGCTACACGGAGGCCAACCGGGAGTCCGGCGAGCTGTACTACGACTTCGCACTGAGCGGGACGGGCCCGGGCGTCGTCGGCATCAGCCTGGACACCACCGACCAGGGCGGCGACTACCGCGGCTCGCTGGGCACGGCGCAGCTGCGCTGGCTGGAGCGGAAGCTGACGGAGCACCGGAGCTCGTACGTCGTCGTCTTCAGCCACCACACCAGCAAGTCGATAGACAACATGACGCCGGACCCGTTCCGGCCGGACGACGAGCGGCACACGGGCGCGGAGCTGGTGGAGCTGCTGCTGGCCCACCGCAACGTGGTCGCGTGGGTGAACGGGCACAGCCACCGCAACGAGATCACCCCGCACGGCGGCGCCGACGGCGGGTTCTGGGAGGTCACCACGGCCTCGCACGTGGACTTCCCGCAGCTGGCGCGGGTGGTGGAGCTGGCGGACAACGGCGACGGGACGCTGTCGCTGTTCACGACGCTGATCGAGTCGGCGGCCCCGTACCGCACGGACGGCGCCGAACTCGGCCAGACGGGGCTGGCGTCGCTCTACCGCGAGCTGTCGCTCAACGCGCCCCACACCCCGCGCCGCCGCCCCCTCGCGGGCACGGAGACGGACCGCAACACGGAGCTGCTGCGCACCCGGTGACCCCGGCGGCCCCGCCGACCCGGGGGCGGTGCCCGCCGCACCGGCCCCGGGCCCGGCGCCCGGCCGGTGTGCCGGTCGCCGGTGCCGCTATGCGCCGGGGACGGGGGTGTTGAGCAGCTGCGTCTCCCAGGCGTACGCGACCCCGCCGCCGCCACCGTGCTGCGCGTTGACGTCCACGAGCGCCGGGATGGTCGCCTCCCGGGCCCAGTCGCGCTGCAGCTCACCCTGCACGGCGCCCCAGGTGATCGGCACCACGCCCGCCTGGACCAGGCGCCGTACGGCCATGTCGTGCGCTTCGGGCGAGACCCCGCCGGAGGCGTCGGTCACGACGTAGACGGCGTAGCCGTCGTCGAGGGCGTGCAGTGCCGGCATGGCCACGCAGATCTCCGTCCACAGGCCGGCGATGACCAGCTTCTTGCGCCCGGTCGCCCGGACGGCGTCCACCACGCGGCTGTCCTCCCAGGTGTTGATGAACGTCCGGTTGATCGGCTTCTGGTCCGGGAAGACGTCCTGCAGCCCCTGGATCAGGTAGCCGCCGCGCTCTTCGACGACGGTGGTCAGGATCGTCGGGATGCCGAACGCCTTGGCGGTCTTCGCCAGCCCGATGACGTTGTTGACGACCATCGTCGGTTCGTGGCTGTGGAGGTTGGCGAACTGGAACGGCTGGTGGTCGATCAGCACGAGGACGCTCTCCTCGGGGGTCAGCAGCGCGTCCAGTCCGGACTTCTCGGTGCTCATGGCGTATCTCCTAACGGAGTGGAGGGATCGACGGGACCGAGTGTCAGCGCCCGCCCGCCCCCGCCGCATCGGCCGGTCAATCGGTCGCCCGGCGACGGGCAGACCGGGCGGTAGACTCCGAACGGCCGCACCCCCGCGGCCAGGCGCGACTTCCGGGGTGGGGCATGGAACTGGTGGGCCGGCGCGCCGAGACCGCGGCCCTGGACCGGCTGCTGCACCGGGCGGCGCACGGCGCGGGCTCCGGGCTCGTGCTGTGGGGCGAGCCGGGTATCGGCAAGACCGCCCTCCTCGACCACGCCGCCGAGGCGGCGGCCGACGCCACGGTGCTGCGGTGCCGGGGCACCCGGATAGAGGCGGGGCTCGCGTTCGCGGCGCTGCACGAGCTGCTGTGGCCGGTGGCGGACCGGATGGACACGCTCCCCGCCGCGCAGGCCGCGGCGCTGCGCGGCGCGCTGGGGATGAGCCTGGACCCGGCCAACCGGTTCCTCATCGGCGCGGCCGTGCTGTCGCTGCTCTCCGGCCTGGCCCGGGAGCGGCCGGTGCTCGTCGTGGTGGACGACGCCCAGTGGGTCGACGAGGCGACCGCGCACTGCCTGGGCTTCGTCGCGCGGCGGGTACGGACCGACCCGGTCGTGGTGCTCCTGACCGGACACGAGAACCCCGCCTCGGGTCCGTGGGAGGGGCTGCCGGCGCTGGAGGTCGCGGGCCTGGCCGACGACGACGCCCGCCGGCTGGTCCACGCCGTCGTACCGGACGCCGACGAGGCGCTGGTCGAGCACACGGTCCGGACGGCGGGCGGCAACCCGCTGGCGCTGCACGAACTGCCCACCCTCACCCGTGGGGCCGCCGGCGAGGCGCGTCTCCCGCCGCCCGGGGAACCGGTGCGGGTCGGGCCGCGGCTGCGGCGGGCGTTCCGCGCGCGGGCCGAGGCCCTCAAGCCGCCGACGCGGGCGTTGCTGCTGCTGGCCGCCGCCGAGGACCGGGGCGAGCGCCGCGTCGTGCACCGTGCCGGGGCCGCCTGGGGCGTCGACATGTCCGCCTGGGACGAGGCCCTGAACTCCGGTCTGCTCCACGCCGCCGGCGACCGCCTGGAGTTCCGGCATCCGCTGATCCCGGCCGCCGTCTACGATGGCGCCCCCTTCCCGGAACGGCAGGCCGCGCACCGGGCGCTGGCCGCGGCCCTGCCGCCGGACGCCACCGCGGAACGGGCCTGGCACCTGGCGGCCGCCGCCGACGGGCCGGACGAGGACGT
>NZ_BAAAPF010000477.1:0-3606 GCF_039531005.1 Streptomyces synnematoformans | reverse complement strand
TCATGAAGCCGCTCACCGCGCCCGCCGTGACCGCCCCGCCGGTGCGGTGTCGCTCGTGGTGCTGGCGCCGCGCGACGGCCTCGCGGCGTACGCGCCGGATCCGGAGGTCGCGCGGCGCTACCGCGAGGCGGGAATTCCGCACGTGTACGCGGGTGTGCTGGAGGGCACGGGGGTGGTGGGACCGCTCGTGCTGCCGGGTGGTTCGGCATGTGCGGGCTGCCTCGCTGCGGGCCGTGCGGAGCGGGAGCCGGAGTGGCCGCGGATGCTCGCCCAGTGGCGGGCCGGAGGTGACCGGGAGGGGGTCGCCGCGTGCGATGTGGCGTTGGCGACAATGGTGTCAGGGCTGACGGCCGCCCACGCGCTGACTTTTCTCGACGGACGGCTGCCGGCCTGCACGGGGGCCCGGCTGGAGTTCGCGCTGCCGGGCCTCGGCTGGGACTTGACGAAGCTCGATCCACACCCGAAGTGCGGGTGCGGTGCGGCGGCAGCCGCTGACCGGGATACGGGAGTGGCCCATGTCTGACCTTCCACGGAAGGCGATCACGCGCACGGCCAGGCTTGCCTCGCTGCCGGTGGGCTTCGCCGGGCGCGCCACCTGGGGGCTCGGCAAGCGGATCGGCGGCCGGCCGGCGGAGCTGGTCGCGAAGGAGCTGCAGCAGCGCACGGCCGAGCAGTTGTTCAGGACGCTGGGGGAGCTGAAGGGCGGGGCGATGAAGTTCGGGCAGGCGCTGTCCGTCTTCGAGTCCGCGCTGCCGGAGGAGATAGCGGGGCCCTACCGCGCGGCCCTGACCAAGCTGCAGGAGGCGGCGCCGCCGATGCCGGTGGGCACGGTGCACGGTGCGCTGGCGGAGCGGCTGGGCCCGGACTGGCAGGATCTCTTCCTGGAGTTCGAGGACACCCCGGCCGCCGCGGCGTCGATCGGGCAGGTGCACCGGGCGGTGTGGCACGACGGCCGCGAGGTCGCGGTCAAGGTGCAGTACCCGGGCGCGGGCAAGGCGCTGCTGTCCGACCTGGCGCAGCTGGGCCGGCTCGCGCGGCTGCTGGGGCCGCTGGTGCCGGGGCTGGACATCAAGCCGCTGATCCAGGAGCTGCGGGACCGGGTCTCGGAGGAGTTGGACTACGGGCTGGAGGCCCGGGCGCAGCGCGCGTACGCGGAGGAGTTCGCGGACGACCCGGACGTGCTGGTGCCGGACGTGGTGCACCAGGCGGACCAGGTGCTGGTGACGGAGTGGCTGGACGGGGTGCCGGTCTCGGAGCTGATAGCGGACGGCTCCCCGGCGGAGCGGGACCGGGTGGGCCAGTTGCTGGCACGGTTCCTCTTCGCGGGCACGGCGCGCACGGGCCTGCTGCACGCCGACCCGCACCCGGGCAACTTCCGGCTGGTCAAGGAGGGCGAGCCGGAGGAGTGGCGGCTCGGAGTGATGGATTTCGGCACGGTCGACCGGCTGCCGGGCGGGCTGCCGGAGGAGATCGGCGTCGCGCTCGGGATGACGCTGGCGAACGAGGCGGACGAGGTGTACGAGCTGCTGCGCGAGCAGGGGTTCGTGAAGCCGGACGTCGAGCTGGACCCGGAGGCGGTGATTGACTACCTGCTGCCGATCATCGAGCCGGCGGCGGTGGAGGAGTTCGCCTTCAGCCGGGAGTGGATGCGTACCCAGGCGGCCCGGATCGCCGACCCCCGCAACCCCGCGTACCAGTTGGGCCGGCAGCTGAACCTGCCGCCGTCGTACCTGCTCATCCACCGGGTGACGCTCAGCACCATCGGGGTGCTCTGCCAACTCGGCGCACAGGTGCGGATGCGCGAGGAGCTGACGGAGTGGCTGCCGGGCTTCGCCGAGTACGCCGAAGGGGGCCGTCCTGAGGACGACCCCCACGAGGGTTCGGCGTCGGAGGATCCGGCGCCGGCGAGCGCCTGACGGCCCGGGGCCGTTACTGCATGACGGCCATCGCCAGCGCGCGCCGGGCGCGCATGTGCGCGCGCTCGGCCCGGCGCTGGAGCCGCCGGGCGGCGATCAGTCGCATGGCCCTGCGTTCCTGCTCCGCGGCCTCCACCCGGTCCCGATACTGGGCCCGGGCCAGGGCTTCTGGCATGAGTTGCATCTCAAGGTTCCTGTTCTGGCGCTCGTCGTAGGCGCCTGCTTCGGGTCGTGCTGCGGGGTAGTCGGTGGACGGGCTCATCGTCGTTTCCTGCTCTGCCGGTTCGTGCGCGCGCGGACGGTCGATCGTGCCGTGGGCGTTCATGCCACGACCGGGTTCTTCCGCGGGCGGCCACGCGGCCGCTTGCGCGGCACGACGACTCCCTGGACGAACAGCTCGCCGCCCCAGACGCCCCAGGGCTCGCGGCGCTCCTTCGCCCCCGCGAGGCAGGCCTCACGGACGGGGCAGGTCTGGCAGAGGGACTTGGCGTACTCGACGTCCGCCGGAGTCTCCGCGAAGAACACTTCGGGGTCGTAGCTCCGGCAGGGCACGCGGTCGCCGAGCGCGTCGATTCGCTCGTCAAGCTCGCTGAGAGCGGTCAGCTGGGTCAAGGGGACCTCCAGGTCGGTGGTGCCGGGCACGGGGTCGGGCGTGGGCCTGTGCGGGGTGTGCACGGGGAGGGACACGTTTCCGTCCTTGCTCGTCGTGTTGATCAACTTCTGCGTTGGGCAAATCAAAAGGGCCGCGGATCCCGGTTCGGGTTCCGCGGCCCTGGAAGGTGCCGTCTCGATCGGTGTGATCAAGATGGTTCTATCCAGGGATCAGGCCCGCGGAAGGCCCGCATGTGCTGCGTCGTGGCCGCAATGCCGTCGGCAAAGGCGCCATTGGCCCACGTCTGCTGGAGGTCGGCACCCGCTGCCGCCGCCGCATAGGCCGGAGCCTGCGCCGCTGCTACCAGGAGTGCCTTAGTCGGTCGCTCGTCACGGATGCCGGCACCCAGGCCGCCACGGACACCGGACACACCGGTGGCGCGGAGCTGGGGCTCGGAGACCGCGAGCAGGCAGGAGGAGACGACCTCGCGACCGGCGGCAGCACGACCGTCAAGTTTCGTGATGCTGATCATGGTTTTCTCCTCCTCTCTGGCTCTTCGAACCGGCTGACCGGTCCAAGGTCTCCTAGTACAACACGGAATCACCGGCTCCGTGAAGAGCTGTTCTTCCGTGCCGGAAGGCTATGAGGCTTCCTCCGGCGATCGCAAACCATTTTTCGGGGAAATTTTTTCCCGGTGCCCGTCACGGCTCCCCGGCGGCGTCGCCGGACGGCTCACGGCCCGCGCAGAGGTCCAGGACATCGGCGCCGTACCGGTCCATCTTGCGCCTGCCGACGCCCGAAATGACCGCCAGTTCCTGCTCGTTGACCGGCATGGCCTCGGCGATGGCGATCAGGGTCTTGTCGGTGAAGACGCAGTACGCGGGCTGCCCGAGCCGCTCCGCCTGCCCGGCGCGCCAGTCGCGCAGTCGCTCGTACAGCCCCTCGTCCATGTCCGACGGGCAGTCCTCGCAGCGCATCAGCTTGATCTCGCCGGCGTCCGTCAGCGTCCGCCCGCAGACGCGGCAGCGCACCGCCCCGCGCCGCCGGCGGCGGCCGGCCCCACCCCGCTCCGCACCGCCCCGCTCCACGCCGCCCCGC
>NZ_BAAAPF010000476.1:0-3638 GCF_039531005.1 Streptomyces synnematoformans | reverse complement strand
CGGCACCGGCGAGCCGTGCAGCGGCGCCCCGCCCCGCCGCGGCAGCGTCAGCCGGAACTGCGACCCGCCGCCCGGCTCCCCCCAGGCCTGCAGCCAGCCGCCGTGCAGCCGGGCGTCCTCCAGGGAGATGGACAGCCCCAGGCCGGTCCCGCCGGTCGTACGGGCCCGGGCCGGGTCGGCGCGCCAGAAGCGGTTGAACACCCGCGTCGCCTCGCCGGGCTTCAGCCCCACCCCGTAGTCGCGGACCGCCACCGCCACCGCGGTCTCGGACGCGCCGAGGCGGACGACGACGTCGCGGCCCTCGCCGTGCTCGACGGCATTGACGACCAGGTTCCGCAGGACCCGCTCCACGCGCCGCGCGTCGACCTCCGCGAGCACGGGCTGCCCGTCGCCCCGTACGAGCAGCCGTCCGCCCTTGGCGTCCGCGAGCATCTGCGCGCCCCCCACCACGCGCCGCACGATCTCCCGCAGGTCGACGGACTCGGCGTCCAGCGCCGCGGCACCCGCGTCGAAGCGGCTGATCTCCAGCAGGTCGGAGAGCAGCGACTCGAACCGGTCCAGCTGCTCAATCAGCAGCTCGGCGGAGCGGGCGGTGACCGGGTCGAAGTCCTCGCGCCCCTCGTGGATCACGTCCGCGGCCATACGCACCGTCGTCAACGGGGTGCGCAGCTCGTGCGAGACGTCGGAGACGAAGCGGCGCTGCATCCGCGACAGCTCCTCCAGCTGCTGGATCTTCACCTGGAGGTTCTGCGCCATCTTGTTGAACGAGTGACCCAACCGGGCGATGTCGTCCTCACCGCTGACCTTCATCCGCTCCTGCAGCCGCCCCGCGGCCAGCCGCTCGGCGATGCCGGCCGCCATCCGCACGGGCGTGACGACCTGCCGTACGACGAGCCAGGCGATGGCGCCGAGCAGCACCACCACGAACACGCCGGCCGTCGCCAGGGTGCCCTTCACCAGGCTCAGCGTCTTCTCTTCCTGCGTGAAGGGAAACACGAAGTACAGCTGGTAAGGATTGTTGTTCGGGTCGTTCAGCCGCTTGCCGATGATCAGCGACGGCTCGCTCTCGCCCGAGCCCCGGTTCCAGACGCGCGCGTACTGCTCGTAGATCCCGGATCCGCCGCCGCGGTCGACCTTCTCCCGCAGATCCGCCGGGATGCTCTCCACCGGCGTGTCGTCCGAGACCAGCGAGCCCCGCGGATTGTCGGTCGAGCCGGTGGCCTGGTTGTCCACGCTGGAACTCATCACCAGCACGGACACCAGCCCCTGCCCGCTGCCCATCAGCTGCTCGACGAGGTCGGCCCGCCACTCCGCGGAGTTCACGGCGGCCGTGGCCTCGCCGCTGCTGCCGGGCTCCTCCGCGGCGGCGCGGATCTCCGCCTGCGCGAAGCCGCTCTGCGCCTGCACGTGCGCGGCGCCGAGCTTCGCCTCCAGCAGCCCGTTGCGCACCTGCCCGATGACGACGATGCCGAGCAGCACGACGACGCCCAGCGACATCAGCAGGGTGGTGGCCACCACCCGCAGCTGGATGCTCCGCCGGTAGAGCCTGGTCGCGATGTGCAACGGGCGGCGCACCCAGCGCACGCACAGCCGGACAAACGGCTGCACCGGCCCGCCGGGCACGCCCTCCCGCGGCAGCACGCGGAACACGTCAGCTCGGTCCCGCCTTGTAGCCGACGCCGCGGACGGTGACCACGATCTCCGGCTTCTCCGGGTCCTTCTCGACCTTCGAGCGCAGCCGCTGCACGTGGACGTTCACCAGACGCGTGTCGGCGGCGTGCCGATAACCCCAGACCTGCTCCAGCAGCACCTCGCGGGTGAAGACCTGCCACGGCTTGCGCGCCAGCGCCACCAGCAGGTCGAACTCCAGCGGCGTCAGCGCGATCGGCTCACCGCCGCGCTTCACCGAGTGCCCGGCGACGTCGATCACCAGATCGCCGATCGCCAGCTGCTCCGGCACCGGCTCCTCCGACCGGCGCAGCCGGGCCCGGATCCGGGCCACCAGCTCCTTGGGCTTGAACGGTTTGACGATGTAGTCGTCGGCCCCGGACTCCAGACCCACGACGACGTCCACGGTGTCGGTCTTCGCCGTCAGCATGACGATCGGCACACCGGACTCCGCCCTGATCAGGCGGCAGACCTCGATGCCGTCCCGGCCGGGCAGCATGAGGTCGAGCAGCACCAGGTCGGGCTTCGACTCGCGGAACGCGGCAAGCGCCTTGTCACCGTCCGATACGAACGACGGTTCGAAGCCTTCCCCGCGCAGCACGATGCCGAGCATCTCGGCCAGTGCGGTGTCGTCGTCGACGACGAGAACGCGTCCTTTCATGACGACATCATCCCATTTACACATCCCATACAGAGAATCCCGTGTCCCAGGTCACGCCCCGGCCACCGCCGCGACGCACCTCTTCCCCTGACGATCACCGCGGTCAACGCCCGCACAGCTCCGCGAGCGCATCCCCCGTCACCGGCGAGACCACCCCGCGCTCCGTGACCAGAGCCGTGACCAGCTCCGGCGGGGTGACATCGAAGGCCGGGTTGTACGCCTCCGCCCCCACGGGGGCGACCGCGTACGGCACCGCGGCCCCTGCCGAACGAGACCCGGCGGCGTGGGGCACGGAAAACTCCGTGACCTCGCCCCCGGCCCGCTGCTCCACCTCGATGGCCGAGCCGTCCGGTGTACCGGAGTCCACCGTCGTCGTAGGCGCGACGACGAGGAACGGAACCCGATGGTAGCGGGCCAGCACCGCCAGCGGATACGTCCCGACCTTGTTGGCCACCGACCCGTCCGCCGCGATCCGGTCCGCGCCCAGGATCACGGCGTCCACCTGCCGGCTCGCGAACAGCGACCCGGCGGCGTTGTCCGTCAGCAGCGTGTACGGCACGCCGGCCCGCGCCGCCTCGTACGCGGTCAGCCGCGCCCCCTGCAGAAGGGGCCGGGTCTCGTCCACCCACAGCCGCCGCAGCTCCCCGGAGCGCTGCGCCGCCCGCACCACCGCGAACGCGGTACCGCCGCCGCCGGACACCAGCGCCCCGGTGTTGCAGTGCGTGAGCAGCCGGTAGCCACCGCCGGGCAGCAGCCCACCGAGGAGCCTCAGCCCGTGCTCCGCCATCCGCGCACTGCCCCGCGCATCGTCCGCATGCAACCCCCGCGCCTCGGCCAGCGCGGCAGCGGCACCACCGCCCCCGGCCCGGCCGCCGGCATGAAAAGCGGCCTGCGCCCTCCGTACGCCGTACGCCAGGTTCACCGCGGTCGGCCGCGCCCCGGCCAGCAGCTCGGCGGCCTCGTCGACGTCATCACCCCGCGCAGCGGCGAGCGCGACGCCGTACGCCCCGGCAATACCGAGCAGCGGCGCCCCCCGGACGGCAAGCGTCTGAATCGCCCGCACCAACGCCGGCGCGTCGGCACAGACCAACTCCACCTCGTCCACGGGCAGTCGCGTCTGGTCCAGCAGGACGATCGCGGGACCGCCCTCCCCGGCGCCCGACGGCTCTTCCCAACGAAGCGCGACTATCTCCTCGGCCATTGCCCCAGTCTGCAAGGCCACGGAAAATGACTCAACCCCTGGGCCACAGCCCAGGGGTTGAGTACTAAAGATTGTTCGGCGGTGACCTACTCTCCCACACGGTCCCCC
>NZ_BAAAPF010000475.1:0-3666 GCF_039531005.1 Streptomyces synnematoformans | reverse complement strand
TGCGTCGGCGGGTGCGGGGGCCGGCGGGCGGGGAGGCGGCGCGGGGCGCGGAGGCCGTACGGACCCGGCGGTCTCCACCGCCTCCCCCGCGGACTTGGCGGTTCCGGCGGTCCCGGACGTTGCCTCGGGCTCGGCCGCGCCCGTCGGCCCGGCGGGCCGGGCGGGCCCGCCGCCCTCCGGCGGGGAGTGCGGCGACGGCGGGGCCGCGGGCGTCTGCTCTGCGTCAGTGCTCAACAGCCCCCTCACTCCCCTCCTGTGAGTCGCCCCCGGACGACCTGCTGACAGGCGCTCGCGACACTCTACTGGGCTCCCGTGGCGGACGGCGCGCCGCCCGAACGCCTCATCCTCTCCGTACCCCTCTACCGCCTGCCCGCCACCCGGTGGCAGTCTTCCTTCATGCCGGATTACGCAGCTCTGCGCGCCCGCTACGACCGCGCCACCACCAGCCTCGACGCCCCGTTCGCCGCCGTGGACACCGAGGCGTTCGACGCCAACGCGGCCGGGCTCGTGCGCCGCGCCGCGGGCAAGCCGGTCCGGGTGGCGACCAAGTCGGTGCGCTGCCGGGCGCTGCTGGAGCGGGTGCTGGCACTGCCCGGCTTCGCCGGGGTCATGTCCTTCACGCTCGCCGAGTCGCTGTGGCTGGCCCGCTCCGGCTTCGACGACGTGCTGCTGGCCTACCCGTCCGCGGACCGCGCCGGCTTCGCCGAGCTGGCCGGCGATCCGAAGCTCGCCGCCGCGGTGACGGTCATGGTGGACGACCCCGCGCAGCTGGACCTCGTGGACGCGGCCCGGGACGGCGGGCGCGAGGAGGTGCGGGTCTGCCTGGAGCTGGACACCTCGCTGCGCCTGCTCGGCGGCCGGGTGCGCGTCGGCGCCCGCCGGTCGCCGCTGTCCGGTCCGGCGGCGCTGGCGGCGGTGGCCCGCGAGGTGGAGCGCCGGCCGGGCTTCCGGCTGGTGGGGCTGATGGCGTACGAGGGGCACGTCGCCGGCGTCGGGGACGACGTCGCCGGCCGGCCGCTGACGTCGCGCGGCGTGCGGCTGATGCAGGCGGTGGCCCGGCGGCAACTCGCCGAGCGCCGCGCGGCGGCGGTGGCGGCGGTGCGCCGGCTGGCGGACCTGGAGTTCGTCAACGGCGGCGGTACGGGCAGCGTGCAGCACACCGCCGCGGAGGAGGCGGTCACCGAGGTCGCCGCCGGCTCGGGGCTCTACCAGCCGCGGCTGTTCGACAACTACACCGGCTTCGACGGCCGCCCCGCCGCCGTCTTCGCGCTGCCCGTGGTCCGCCGCCCGGGCGTCGGGGTCGTCACCGTCCTCGGCGGCGGCTACCCCGCCTCCGGCCCCGCGGGCCCGGACCGGTCGCCCGTGCCGTACCTGCCGGCGGGCCTGCGCTACGACCGGCAGGAGGGCGCCGGCGAGGTGCAGACCCCGCTGCTCGGCGGCCCCGCCGACGACCTGCTGGTCGGCGACCGGGTGTGGTTCCGGCACGCGAAGGCGGGCGAGCTGTGCGAGCGGTTCGACGCGCTGCACCTGATCGAGGGCGAGCGGGTCGCGGAGACGGTCCCGACGTACCGCGGCGAGGGCCGTACGTTCCTGTGAGCGGCCCCGCCGCGCACGACCAGGCGGCTACAGCGGCGTGACGTACGCGCCCGCGATGCCGCCGTCGACCAGGAACTCCGCGGCGTTGACGAACGACGCGTCGTCGCTCGCCAGGAACGCCACCGCGGCGGCGATCTCCTCGGCCTCCGCGAAGCGGCCCGCGGGGATGTGCACCAGCCGCCGGGCCGCGCGCTCCGGGTCCTTGGCGAACAGCTCCGTGAGCAGCGGGGTGTTGACGGGCCCCGGGCACAGGGCGTTGACGCGGATGCCCTCGCGGGCGAACTGCACGCCCAGTTCGCGGGACATGGCCAGCACGCCGCCCTTGGAGGCGGTGTAGCTGATCTGGGAGGTCGCGGCGCCCAGCACGGCCACGAACGAGGCGGTGTTGACGATGGAGCCGCGGCCCTGGCGCCGCATGTAGGGGATGGCGGCCTTGCAGCACAGGTAGACGGAGGTGAGGTTGACCTCCTGCACGCGGCGCCAGGCGTCGATGCCGGTGTCCAGGATGGAGTCGTCCTCGGGTGGCGAGATGCCGGCGTTGTTGAACGCGACGTCGACCGAGCCGTAGCGGTCGTCCGCGGCCCGGAACAGCGCTTCGACGTCCTCGGGGACGGTCACGTCGGTCCGTACGAACAGCCCGCCGGTCGCCTCGGCGGCCGCCTTGCCCGCGGCCTCGTCGATGTCGGCGCAGACGACGTGCGCGCCCTCCGCCGCCAGCCGGCGGGCCGCGGCCAGGCCGATGCCGCTGCCGGCCCCGGTGACGACGGCGGTGCGGCCGGGCAGCCGGCGGCAGACTGCGGTCCCGTCGGTCAGGTCGGTCAACGTGCTCACTCCTCGGTGCTGATGAAGACGTTCTTGGTCTCGGTGAACGACGCGAGCGCGCCCGGGCCCAGCTCGCGGCCGAGGCCGGACTGCTTGAAGCCGCCGAAGGGCGTCGAGTAGCGCACGCTGCTGTGCGAATTGACCGAGAGGTTCCCGGCGGCCACGGCGCGGCAGACGCGGACGGCGCGGGCGGTGTCGCGGGTCCACAGCGAGCCCGACAGACCGTACGGGCCGGCGTTGGCGAGGCGTACGGCGTCGGCCTCGTCGTCGAAGGGGTGGACGACGGCGACGGGGCCGAAGACCTCCTCGCGGCTGACCGGGTCGTCGGGCGGCGCGTCGGTGAGGACGGTGGCGGGGTACCAGTACCCGGGGCCGCCGGGGACGGTGCCGCGGATGGCCGCGGGCCGGGACTCGGGGACGTGGCCGCGGACCCGTTCGCGGTGGGCGGCGGAGATGAGCGGGCCCATCCGCGTGCCGGGGTCGGCCGGGTCGCCGGCGGTGAAGGCGTGCACGGCGGGCTCCAGCAGGGCGAGGAAGCGGTCGTAGACGCTGCGCTGGACGAGGATGCGGCTGCGGGCGCAGCAGTCCTGGCCGGTGTTGTCGAGGAACGAGGCGGGGGCGGCGGCCGCGGCGCGCTCCAGGTCGGCGTCGGCGAAGACGATGTTCGGGCTCTTGCCGCCGAGTTCGAGGGTGACCCGTTTGACCTGCTCCGCGCAGCGGGCGGCGATGCGCTTGCCGACGGCGGTGGAGCCGGTGAACACGATCTTCGCCACGTCCGGGTGCGCCACGAGTGCGGCGCCCGCGACCGGCCCGGCGCCCGGCACGACCTGGAACAGCCCTTCCGGCAGCCCCGCCGCGAGGGCCAGCTCCGCGAGCCGCAGCGCGGTCAGCGGGGTGGCCTCGGCGGGCTTGAGCACGACGGCGTTGCCGGCGGCGAGCGCCGGTGCGGTGCCCCAGGCGGCGATGGGCAGGGGGAAGTTCCAGGGGGCGATGACGCCGACGACGCCGAGCGGCTCGGCGAAGGTGACGTTCAGCCCGCCGGCCACCGGGATCTGGCTGCCGGTGAGCCGCTCCACTCCCCCGGCGGCGTAGTCGAGGAGGTCGCGTACGTTGCCGGCCTCCCAGCGCGCGTTCGCCACGGGGTGTCCGGCCTCGGCCACCTCCAGCCGGGCCAGCTCCTCGATCCGGCCGTCGACCTCGGCGGCGAAGCGGCGGAGCAGCCTGACCCGGTCGCCGGGGGCGAGGCCG
>NZ_BAAAPF010000474.1:0-3667 GCF_039531005.1 Streptomyces synnematoformans | reverse complement strand
CCCGCGGCGCCGTCGGCGGGCCGGCCCGCGGCGCCCGCGCTGGAGGCGTCGCCGCTGCGCGGCCAGACCGTGAAGATGCCGCGCATCCGCAAGCTCATCGGCGACAACATGATGCGCGCCCTGCACGACCAGGCCCAGCTGTCCACCGTGGTCGAGGTGGACGTCACCCGCATCATGCGGTTGCGGGCCCGGGCCAAGGACGCGTTCGCGCAGCGCGAGGGCGTGAAGCTCTCGCCGATGCCGTTCTTCGTCAAGGCCGCCGTCCAGGCGCTGAAGGCCCACCCGGTCGTCAACGCCCGCATCAACGAGGACGAGGGCACCATCAGCTACTTCGACACCGAGAACGTCGGTATCGCGGTGGACACGGAGAAGGGCCTGATGACCCCGGTCATCAAGGGCGCGGGCGACCTCAACATCGCCGGCATCGCCAGGAAGACGGCGGAGCTGGCGGACAAGGTCCGCAGCAACAAGATCACCCCGGACGAGGTCTCGGGCGCGACCTTCACCATCAGCAACACCGGCTCGCGCGGCGCGCTGTTCGACACGATCATCGTGCCGCCGAACCAGGTCGCCATCCTCGGCCTCGGTGCCACCGTCAAGCGTCCGACGGTCGTCGACCACCCGGAGCTGGGCGAGACGATCGCCGTGCGCCACATGACGTATCTGACGCTCTCCTACGACCACCGCCTGGTGGACGGCGCCGACGCCGCCCGCTACCTGGGGGCGGTCAAGGCCCTGCTGGAGGCGGGCGAGTTCGAGAGCGAGATCGGCCTGTGAGGCGAGCGGTCCGGTAGCCGCAGCCGTACGGCACGGCCGCGCCCCCGCCTCGGGCAGCAGCTCGGGCGGGGGCGCGGCCGTGTTCCGGGCCGGGCGGTTCAGCAGGTGTCGCGGTACTCCAGCCCCGGCAGGTACGCCTCCCAGTCGGCCCGGGACAGACCGCCGCCCGCGCGGACACACACCGCGCGCCGCGCCCGCTCCGGGTCCGCCGGGTACGCGCGCGCCGCGGTGTGCCGTCCGACGGCGTAGACCTCGCCGCCGTCGGGGCTGAAGGAGACGGCCAGCAGCTCGTCGCCGGCCGTCGGCAGGTTGCCGCCGAGCGCCTGGTTGGACGCGGTGTCCCACAGCCGCAGCGTCCCCGCGTGCCCGGCGACCGCGAGCGTGCGGCCGTCCGGCGAGAACGCCAGCGCCGTCGCCGGCTCCGCGGCGCCCGTCTGCACCCCCCGGTACGTGCCGGGCAGCGTCCCGAGGCGGCGCCGGCCCGCGCCGTCCCACAGCGTGACGCGGCCGGAGTCGTCGCCCGCGGCGAGGTAGCGGCCGTCGGGGCTGAACTCCACGGAGCGCACCCCGTCCTGCGCCAGCGGGCGCGGCGTGACCCGGCCGCGGCGCAGGCCGACGAGCTGGTCGTCGCCGGTGGCCAGCAGCCTGCCGCCGGGGTGCAGGGCGAGCGGGTCGCCGCCGGCGCCGCGCAGCCGCCGGACGCGTACGCCGCGGGAGACGTCCCACACCTCCAGGGTCTCCCGGCCGGGTATGCGGGAGAGGACGAGCTTGCCGCCGGGGCCGTAGGCGAGGCTGTTCAGCGGGTTCGCCCTCCCGGGGTCCGGGGTGACGTCGAGGGTGCGTACGGTCCGGCCGGTCCCGGTGTCCCACACCCGCACCCGCTCCGGCTCGTCGCCCAGGACGCTCGGCAGCGCGTACGCCAGCCGGCGCCCGTCCGGGCTGAACGCCATCAGCGGGATGCAGAAGTCCGCCACCGGGTCCAGGCCCCGCGGCACCCGGCACGGCAGCGGCGGCGGCCTCTTGGGCGCCCGGCCGTGGGGCGCGCCGCGCATGTCGTGCACCTCGAAGACGCCGCGCGACCCCGACCGGCGGGCGGTGACCAGCTTGCCGCCGTCCGGGCTGAACGCCGCGTCCTGCAGCCGCCGCTCGTGCCAGCCGGCGCCGGCGATCCCGGCCAGCCGTACCGTACGCACCACGCGCCCGGACAGGCCGCTGAGGTACCGCAGCTCGCCGTTGCCCGGTGTCAGCCGCAGCTCCGTGGCGTACTCGCTGACCAGCGGGTGGCGCAGCACGGGCGCCGAGGCGTCGGCGGTGCGCCAGACGACCAGCTCGTCCGGGCCCACGGCCGCGACGAGCGAGCCGTCCCGGCTGAACTCGATCTCGGACAGCCCCGCGCGCGCCACGTCCAGCCGCTCCCGCCCGGTCGCCACGTCCAGCACCCGTATCCCGGCGTCGTCCATGACGGCGAGCCCGCGGCTGTCCGGCGTGAACTCGATCGTCGCGCCGTCGGAGCGGCAGGCGCCGCGGGCGGCGGGGTACGCGCGCAGCCTGCGCTGCCGCTCACCGATGCGCCACACCTCCGGCAGGCCGCGCCGCGGGCACAGCGCGACGAGCCGGTCGTCGGGGCTGACGTGGCCGAGCCGGCCTCCGCCGTCGGTGCCCGTCTCGTAGGAGAAGAGCTTCCTGCGGTCGCGTATGTCCCAGACCGCGAAGCGGGTCCGCGCGCCGTCGAGGGACCAGCTGTGCGCGACGTACGTCCGGCCGCTGGGGCCGAACCGGCCGGTCGTGCCGGGGATCTCGGTGCGGCCGGGGCGCAGCCGGACGCCGCCGCCGTCGGCGGCGACGGCGAGCGTGCGGCCGTCCGGGGAGAGCTGGAAGTCGGACTCCTCGGCCGGCCGGCCGAGGCCGGGGCCGGCGTCGAGCCGGCGGTGCGCGGCGACGTCCCAGCGCTCGGTGCGGTCCCCGCCGACGGTCGTGACCGTGCGGCCGTCGGCGCTGAGGAAGCGCTGCGCGCGCGGCTCGCCGGACTGCGGCAGCGCGAAGGAGTCGGACTCGCGCTGGTGCAGCGCGCCGAGCAGGGCGCCGCGGGTCTCCGGGGTGTCGGCGAGCCGCCAGGCGGCGACGCTGAGCTGCATGGCCCGTACCGGATCGGTGAAGCGCAGGCTCTCGGCGACGGCGGCGGCGCGGCGGGCCTCGGCGCGGCGGTGCTCGGCGTCGGCGGCGCGGTCCTGCTGCCAGGCGAACGAGCCGGCGACCAGGGCGAGGACGAGCAGCGCCACCAGCGTGGTGAGCAGCCCGCGGAACCGGCGCCGCTCGCGGCCGCGGGCGGCGGTGCTGGCGGCGAGGAACGCGGCCTCGCCGCCGGTCAGCTCCCCCGGCCGGTCGGCGAACAGCTCCTCGGCCTGCGCCAGCCGACTGCCCCGGTAGAGCGCGCCGGGGTCGCGGTCCAGCTCCTCCCAGCCGTGCGCGGCCTCGGTGAGCCGGCGCAGGGCGCGCATCCGCTCGCGGTCCTCCTCGATCCAGCCGTGCAGCCGGGGCCAGGCGGTGAGCAGCGCCTCGTGCGCGAGGTCGACGACGTCGTCGTCGAGGGTGAGCAGGCGGGCCGCGACGAGCCGTTCGAGTACGTGTCCGACGTCGGCGGAGGCGGCGGGGTCGGTGCGGTCGTGTGCTGGGCGCGTTGCGGGGGCGCCGGCGTGAGCCGCCGCGGGGTCGCTGTGCGCCGGTCGCGTTGCGGGGGCCTCGCCGGGGGCGGGCGGCTCGGCGGGGTCGCGTGTGCCGGACGGCGGTGCCGGCGGAGCGGAGGGGTTCCCCGACCCCGCCCCTTCCCGAAACTCGGGGGCTCTGCCCCCGAGACCCCCCGCGGGGTTCTGCCCCGGGACCCCGGCGGGGC
>NZ_BAAAPF010000473.1:0-3676 GCF_039531005.1 Streptomyces synnematoformans | reverse complement strand
GCGCCTGCGCGGGGGCCGCCTGCGCGTGCGCCGCCTGGGCGTGGGCGTGCTGGGCGTGCTGGGCCGGCACCTGGACGGCGTGCGGCGCTGCCGCCGGGGGCGGCGCCGAGGCGAGCTGGCCGGCCAGGACCCGGGCGACATCGCCGACGGACGACTCCGCTTCTGCGTCGAGGACGACGTCGGCGCGGTCGCCCCCGAGCGGATCGACGACGGTCAGGGTGAGGCGCACGCTGATCCTCCTCGGACGTCCCCGGCTGTTCCCCGGCTTTTCCCCCCGCGGAAATGCGTTCAGCCCGGACACTAGGGTCTACGAAACGATATCCGCCCCGGGCTTCGCGGGAACAGCACGTATCCGGGATTGTGGACAACTACGGCGGCCCGGCTCGGCCGCGGGGCACCGGCGACGACCGGACGTGCGACGGAGGGGGCACCATGAGCCGCTGGATGGAGGCGCTCACGATCGAGCGCGGAGGCTTCCGGATCCGGGTGCCGGAATCCTGGTGGGAGTTCGACGTACGGCCCGAGTCGCGGGACGACGGCATCCGGCAGATGGTCAACGACCGGGTCCGCCGCAACCCCGAACTGGCCGAGCAGCGCGGGGTGCTGGAGGCGTTCCTGCGCAAGGCCGCGAAGGACGCCTGGGCCTCCGGCGCCCTGTACTGCGGCTGCATGGCGGAGAGCTTCGGCGGCGACGTGCCGGTCACCGGCTCGATCACCGTCTCCCTCATCGGCGCCCGCACCGAGAGCGGCGAACTCCTGCCGACCGACCCGGCGCTGATCGTCGGCCAGATCAAGCAGATCCGGCCGAAGAAGGAGGGCGACGCCTGGCGGAAGGTCTCGACCGTCGAGATCGAGGGCGTCGGCACGGCGGCCCGCACGCAGGGCGTCGAGGACGTCCAGATCCCCGGTGACGACCGCACGATCCGCGCCGTGCTGATGCAGACCTTCATCCCGGTCCCGGGCCAGGAGGGCAAGGTGGCGCTGGTCGCGGGCAGCAGCCAGGTGCTGGACCTGGCGGACTCGTTCTTCGACGTGTTCGACGCGATCACGTCGACCTTCCGGTTCGTCGGCGAGTAGCGCCGCCGCCGGCCGTACGGCGCGCCACGCGCCCCGCTCCCGCCGTCACTCCGGCGTCAGCACGTCCTCCAGGAACGGCTCGACGGCGCGGTGGAACGCGTCGGGGTCCTCCAGGTGCAGCAGGTGGCCGGCATCCAGCTCGGCGTAGCCGCCGCGGGGCAGGACGCGGACCATCTCCTGGGCCTCGGCGCGGCCCAGCTCGCCGTCGATGCCGCGGATCACCAGGGTCGGGCACCGCACGAGGGCCAGCTCCTCCCAGTGCGCGTCGTGCACCCACGTCTCGCGGGCCCGCAGCATCTGGCGGCGCGAGAACACCGGGCGCCAGCCGTCGGCGCGCTCCGCCATCACCTCGGCGTAGAACTCGCCGCGGGCGGGGCGCGGGCGCTCCAGGACGGGGTCGTCCTCGCCGAACCACTTGCGGACGTCGGCGAGCGTGGCGAACGGCACCGGCCAGGAGCGGAACCACTCCTCCCACTCGCGCTGCGAGGCCGCGCCCAGCGCGGAGGCCCGCATGTCGCAGATGAGCAGGCCGCGCACCAGGTCGGGGCGGCGGGCGGCGAGCTGCCAGGCGGTGAGCGCGCCCATCGAGTGGCCCACGAGGACCACCGGCGCGAGGTCCAGCTGCTCGATGACGGCCTCGGCGTCAGCGACGTAGGCGTCGCGGTCGAACGGGCCGTCCGCCGGTTTGTCGCTGCGCCCGTGCCCCCGCTGGTCGAGCGCGATGGCGCGGGAGCGGGCGGAGAGCCAGCGCGCGGTGGTCGCCCAGTGGGACGCGCGGCCCATGAGTCCGTGCAATAACAGCACGCCGGGACGGTTCTGCAGCCCGCCGCCCGGCGGCCCACCGGACCCCGGCGGCTCCTCGGCCGCCGCCCGCCGGCGCGCCACGACGCTGTCGGCTCCGCGCTTCGGCGGGTCTCCGAACTCCCAGGCGGCGAGGCGCAGGCCGCCCGCCCCCGTCACGTTGATACGACGCACCATGTGTGCCGACACCCCCAATCCGTTCGGCGAAGCTCACGCTATCGAATGTCTATTCGAACGCCGGGGTGCTGGATCCAACACCCCTCGTTCGAGTGACCGGGCCCCGGGATTGGCCGCGGTCGTCACGGGGAGACAGAGATCGGGAGGCGGACCCGCATCGGGGACATCGGGTCCGTGGGGAGACGACCCTGGGAGCTCGGGGCTCCGGGTCGGCACGGGGAGGCTGGGCCCCGGCGAGCCAGGCGCCGGGGCCCTTGTCCTTCCCCCGGCGCACGCCCGGGGGCACGGGTATGTCAGTGGCAAGACCCACCCCTCCCTGTGGCCGTCAGCGACAGCGTGGCACGCCCGGCCCCGGCGCGCTGCTGTTCGGACAGGAATCCCGCGGTCCGCTTAACGCCATGTGCGGCAACGGCGGAAACCCGCCACCGGCGGGCCGGAACGCTAGCGCTTCGCCACGAAGACGTGCGAAGCGACCTCGTCGTCCAGCTCGGCGGCCTCGCCGCCGCTGCCGACGAGCACGCCGCCGGCCGCGTCCGTCACGCTCACCACGGCGCCGGGCTGCACCCCGGCCCGCCGCAGCGACGACATCAGCTGGGAGTCCTTCTGGATCGGCTCGCCGATGCGGCGGATGATCACCGTCCCCGGCTCCGGCCCCAGCGCCGAGAGGCTCACCATGCCCTCGTCCAGGAACGGGTCCACCTCGGCCAGCTCGCCCAGTTCCTCCAGACCCGGGATCGGGTTCCCGTACGGCGACTCCGTCGGGTGCCGCAGCAGCGCCAGCACGCGGCGCTCCACGGCCTCGCTCATCACGTGCTCCCAGCGGCACGCCTCCGCGTGCACGTGCTCCCACTCCAGGCCGATCACGTCGACCAGCAGGCACTCCGCCAGGCGGTGCTTGCGCATCACCCGGGTCGCGAGCATGCGGCCCTCTTCCGTCAGCTCCAGATGCCTGTCCCCGGCCACGCGCACCAGGCCGTCCCGCTCCATGCGGGCGACGGTCTGGCTCACCGTGGGGCCGCTCTGGTCGAGCCGCTCCGCGATTCTCGCGCGCATGGGGACGACGCCCTCCTCTTCGAGTTCGAGGATGGTGCGGAGATACATCTCCGTGGTGTCGATCAGTCCGGACATGCGTGCCCCTAGATTTCTCGTGCGGTGGCCCTGCACTAATTCTGACTCATCCCGGTGACAAGTGGACCCGGCGCGTTACTTTCGCCTGGCTTTCACCGCCGATCTGCGGGAAAAAGGCGATCCGCGCCCGATCCCGGGGCCCGCCACCAGGCCCCGCACCGGGCCGGCCCTAACCCAGCAGCTCCGCCAGGTCCAGCGAGGCCGCGACCCGTACGGCCACGTCCTCCGCGTACGCCGCGTCCTGCCGGGTGAACCCGCGCCGCCCGCCGCCGCGCAGGAACGTCACGACGCCCAGCGTCCGCCCCCGGCTGCGCAGCACCGCGCACAGCGCGTGCATCGTGCCCGGCGGCCACTTCCGCGCCACCGACCAGCCCTCCGCGACCTGCGGGTCCACCCCGCCGCAGCCCGCGCGCACCGTGCCGCCGCGCTCCACCGCCTGCAGCGCGGGGTGCCCGGCGGGGTAGCGGAGGGGGAAGCCGTGCGGCCCGGTCGG
>NZ_BAAAPF010000472.1:0-3685 GCF_039531005.1 Streptomyces synnematoformans | reverse complement strand
GGCCCGCCCGGCCCGGCCGCCGGCCCGTCGTGGCCGGGCCCGGCCGCCGCGGTTCCGGCGCCTTCCCGCACCCGCCGGGCCCGCGGCACGCGCGCCGGACCGTTCCCGGGCTCACGCCCCGCCCCGCTCGCCCTCCGGCGCCAGGCTCCCGTGCAGGCGCAACCGCGCTATGCCCCCGTCCGGATAGACGTCGAGACGCGCGTGCGTGCCCACCACCGCCGCCGCCAGCACGAAGCGGTGGTTCGTGTCCGGCTGCAGCCTCGTGCGCGGCAGCGCCTCCGTCCACGCGCCGCCGTCCCCGTCCCGTACGGACACCGCCGCCCAGCCCGCGGCATTGCCCTTCAGATACGCCGTGTCGATCTCGACCGCGCGGATCTCGCCGCGGCCGGCGAGGGCGTAGCGGATCCAGTCGTGGCCGGCGTCCCGCCGGCGGCGGGTCTCCCAGCCGTCGTCCATCTGCCGCGGGCGGCCCGGCCGGATGGTGTTGACGGGCGGGGAGTAGAAGCGGTCGGAGGCGTCCTCGACGCGCCCGCCGTGTTCCAGCGCGACGAGGTCGAAGGTGCCGAGCGCCGCCAGCCACGCCGGGTCCGGGACGACGTCGCCGTGGACGCGGAGGCGGGCGATGCCGCCGTCCGGGTGCTGGCGCAGGCGCAGGTGTGTGCAGCGGCGCTCGCCGGTGACCGCGAAGCCGTTGGCGGCGTGGCCGCCGACCGTGGTGCGGGGCACCAGCCCGGTCCAGGCCACGCCGTCCGCGAGCAGTTCCGCGGGGGACGGCGTGCCGGGGACCTCGGCGCCCTCGACGCTCACGGACCGCGGGTGGTTGCCGCGGAAGTGGGCGGTGTCGACGACGATGCCGCGTACGACGCCGGGGGCGCCGAGGCGGATCAGCGCCCAGTCGTGGTCGGCGTCGGCCGGGTGCGGGGTCTCGGCGGCGGCGCCGCGGCGGCGTCTGGTCTCCCAGCCGTCCATGACCTTGCCCTTGTGCCCGAACGCCGCCGGGTCGAACTCCGCGCGCCCGGGCAGCAGCAGATTCTCGCGGGGGGCGAAGAACTCGTCGTTGGCGGCGACGACCGCGCCGCCGAGGCGCCGGTCGGCGAGGTCCGGCAGGGCGGCGAAGCCGAAGTCGGCGGTGCGGTAGTCGGCGTAGGGGTCGCCGCCGCGGTACGGGGCGGCGGCGCCGGTGAAGCGGGGGATCTCGTCGGTCACGGGTGCTGCCGCCCTTCGTCCCGGCCGGTGCGGCCGAGGAGCCGGCCGCGGGGTTCGGTGTGCACGCCGCGGTGGTGGACGCGGCGCCCGCGCAGCCAGGTGGCCGTGACGACGCCGTGCAGCCGCCGGCCCGCGTACGCGGTGACGGGGTTGCGGTGCTGCAGGTCCGCCGGGTCGACGGTGAAGGCCGCGTCGGGGTCGAGCACGGCGAAGTCGGCGTCCCGGCCGGGCTCGACGGCGCCCTTGGCGTCGAGCCCGGCGAGCCGGGCGGGTCCTGCGGCCATCCAGCGGGCGACGTCGGCGAGGCCGTGGCCGCGCCGGCGGGCCTCGGTCCACACCGCGGGCAGGCCGAGCTGGAGCGAGGAGATGCCGCCCCAGGCGGTGGCGAAATCGCCGGTCTTCAGCTCGGCGGTGGCCGGGGAGTGGTCGGAGACGACGCAGTCGACCGTGCCGTCGGCGAGTCCGGCCCACAGCAGGTCCCGGTTGCCGGCCTCCCGGATGGGCGGGCAGCACTTGAACTCGGTGGCCTCGTCCGGGATCTCCTCCGCGGTCAGGGTGAGGAAGTGCGGGCAGGTCTCGGCGGTGACGGGCAGGCCGGCGCGGCGGGCGGCGGCCAGGGCGGGCAGCGCGCCGGCGGAGGAGAGGTGGAGGACGTGGACGCGGGTGCCGTGCCGCGCGGCGAGTGCGACGACCCGTTCGACGGCCCGGTTCTCGGCGGCCCGCGGGCGGGAGGCGAGGAAGCCGGCGTAGTCGCGGCCGGGGACGGGCGGTGCGCCGTCGAGCACCTCGGGGTCCTCGGCGTGGACGACGAGCAGCGCCCCGAGGCGGGCGGCCGCGGCCGCGGCGGCGTCCAGCCCGGCGCCGGCGAGCGGCGGGAACTCCTCGACGCCGGACGGGGAGAGGAAGCACTTGAAGCCGAAGACGCCGGCGGCGTACAGCGGTGCGAGGTCCGCGGCGTTGCCGGGGACCGCCCCGCCCCAGAAGCCGACGTCGACGTGCACCCGGGTCCGGGCCGCGGCCTGCTTGGCCACGAGCGCCCGGACCGTGGTGGTGGGCGGCAGGCTGTTGAGCGGCATGTCGACCAGGGTGGTGACGCCGCCGGCGGCGGCCGCGCGGGTGGCGGTCGCGAAGCCCTCCCACTCGGCCCGGCCGGGGTCGTTGACGTGCACGTGGGTGTCAACGAGCCCGGGCAGCAGCGCGTGGTCGCCGCAGTCCTCGGCGCGGGCGCCGGGGGGCGGGGCCGTCTCGTACGGCAGCACGGCGGCGATCCGTCCGCCGGCGACCGCGACGGCGGCGGGCCGCTCGCCCTCGGGGGTGACGACGCGGCGTGAGCGCAGCACCAGTTCGACGTCCGGCACCCGGTCCCCTCTCGACGGCACCCTGTTTCAACGTTCTGTTGAAATGCACTGTCTCCGCGGCTGCGCGTCCCGTCAAGGCCGGACAGGCGGGCCGTCCGGTGGATTCCACATGATGAAAGCCGGATTCCGGACCGTTAAGCTGCGGTCGCACCCGATCGGAAGGAACCCGCACGTGCCCCGCAGCACCGCAGCGCCCGGGCCGGCCGCCGCCGGCGGCGTCCAGTCGCTGGAGCGCGCCTTCGACCTGCTGGAGCGGATGGCCGACGCGGGCGGCGAGGTGGGGCTGAGCGAGCTGGCCGGCAGCAGCGGGCTGCCGCTGCCGACCATCCACCGCCTGATGCGCACCCTCGTCGCCACCGGGTACGTACGCCAGCAGCCCAACCGCCGCTACGCCCTCGGCCCCCGGCTGATCCGGCTCGGCGAGAGCGCGTCCCGGCTGCTGGGCACCTGGGCGCGGCCGCACCTGGCGCGGCTGGTGGACGAGACCGGCGAGACCGCGAACATGGCGCTGCTCGACGGCGACGAGGCCGTGTACGTCGCGCAGGTGCCGTCCCGGCACTCGATGCGCATGTTCACGGAGGTCGGCCGCCGGGTCCTGCCGCACTCGACCGGGGTGGGCAAGGCCCTGCTGGCCCAGCTGCCGGACGACGCGGTACGGGCCCTGCTGGCCCGCACCGGGATGCCGGCGGCCACCGAGAGGACGCTCACCTCGCCCGACGCCTTCCTCCGGGCGCTGGCCGCCGTCCGCGCGGACGGCTACGCGGTGGACGACAACGAGCAGGAGATGGGCGTGCGCTGCCTGGCCGTCGCGGTGCCGGACGCGCCGACGGCCGCGGCGGTCTCGATCTCCGGCCCCGCGGGCCGGCTGACGGAGGCGGCGACGGAGCGGATGGTGCCGGTCCTGCGGGAGGCCGCCCGGCAGCTGTCGGCGGCGCTCACGGACACGACGGACGGCGCCGCGGGCTGACCTCGGGTCCCGGCGGCGGGGGGCGGCGCGGGCGGAACCGGCACGGTGAGGCGGTGCGTGCGGAAGACCTCTGACGCGCGGTGGGGCCGGAGCGCCCGAGGGCAGGGTGCGCGCCGGAACGACCGAGCGCCCGGTGCGGGCGGGCGCCCCTCGC
>NZ_BAAAPF010000471.1:0-3720 GCF_039531005.1 Streptomyces synnematoformans | reverse complement strand
GGCGCCCGTGCGCGTGGGATATCCGGCCGCCGCCGCCCGCCGCCGGCGCGGCCCCGGCGGCGGCGAGGGCGCCGAGCAGCACGGCCAGGCCGGTGGCGCCGAGCATGTCCTGCGCGAGCAGGGCGCCGTTGGCGACGCCCGCCGCCAGGCCGGCGCCGCTGAGCACCTGGGCGGCGAACAGGACGGTCAGCGCGCGGCGTTGCGCGCGGGCCCGGTCGGGGCCGGCGGACCGGGCGGGCGCGGTCGTCGTCACGTGCGGTTCCTTCGGTCGGGCGGGGTGCGGGGCGCGGGTACGGCCGTACGGCGCCGACGCTACGGGGCGGCGGCAGGGCCGTACGCCGGCGGGTCAGCCTCGCGAGCCCCAGTCGAGCCGGCCGTGCAGCCCGGCCGCCGTGAAGGCGGCCGCCAGCTCCTCGCGGCCCTCGGTGAAGTGCGCCCAGCCCTCGTAGTGGACGGGCACCACCCGGCGGGCGCCGAGGACTCGGCTGGCGTCGGCCGCCTGCGCGCTGTCCAGGACGATCGGCTCGCCGTCGAAGAGGACGGGGATGCGCGGCGCGCCGGCGAACAGGATCGCCGTGTCCACCGGGCCGAAGCGCTCGGCGATCTCCGCGACCGCCGCCCCGGAGGCGTTGTCGCCGCTGACGTAGACGACGGGCAGCCCCGCGCCGGTCAGCACGAACCCGACGACCTCGCCGAGCGCCGCCTCGACGGCCGCGCGCGGGGCCGGCCCGTGCACGGCGGGCACGCCGGTGACCGTGACCGTGCCGCCGCCGGGGCGGTCCAGCTCGGCCGCCTCCCAGTCGGCCAGCCCCCGGGCCGGCGCGCCCAGCCGCTCTCCGCCGCCGGGCGTGGTCAGCGTCAGCGGGACGTCCGCGAGCAGCGCCCGGCCGGACTCGTCGAGGTTGTCGGGGTGTTCGTCGTGGGAGAGCAGGACGACGTCGATACGGCCCAGGTCCGCCGGCGCCGCCGCGGGAGGCGCGGTCTTGGTCAGCGAGCCGCCCGGCACCTCGTACCCGCGCGGCTGGTCGAAGGTCGGGTCGGTCAGGAAGCGCAGGCCGCCGTACTCGAAGAGGGCGGTGGGGCCGCCCAGGACGCGGACGGGGAACTGCGCGGCGGTGGTACCGGCACCGGACATGGGAACCTCACGGATGTCTAGGCGATTATCCGTGAGGACGATAGTCCTTCCTCACGGACGGCGGCAACCTCTACCATGAGAGGCATGTCCGAGAGCCCGACCGGAGACGTCGCCGTCACCCCCGCGCCCGGGGCGGCGGACCGCCCCTCCCTCGACTTCGTCAACAGCGCCGTGGCGATGCCCGGAGGGCACTTCACCGACCTCCTCGGCACCCCCGAGGGCGCCAACCGGTGGCTCACGGAACACGGCCTCGCCCCGCCCGACGCCGGCGTGCGGGAGATGTGCGCGGCGCAGCTGCGCTCACTGCGCGAGCACCTGCGGGCGCTGTTCGCCGCCCGCGTGGCCGGGCTGCCCGCCCTGCCGGCGGCGCTGGCCGCCGTCAACGACGCGCTGAGCCGCGCCCCCACGGCCGCGCTGCTGTACTGGGACGAGAAGAACGGCCCGTACCGCGCGGCGCCGTGCCCCACCAACGAGATCCTCGACCGCGCGCTGGCGGCCCTCGCCGCCGACGCCGCCGACCTGCTGACCGGCCCCGACGCCGAACGCCTCACCCCGTGCGGGTCCAGCCCCTGCAACCGCTACCTGCTGCGCCACGGCCGGCGCCACTGGTGCTCCACCCGCTGCGGCGACCGCGACCGCGCCGCCCGCGCCTACGCCCGGCGCACCCGGCCGGGCGGCCGAGCTGAGCACCGCCGCCGCCGAGCGCCTGTTCCAGCTGGGCCACGCCCTTGGCGGTCTGGCTCTTGACGGTGCCCACCGAGATGCCGAGGGTGTGCGCGGTCTCGCGCTCGGAGAGGTCGAAGGCGTGGCGCAGGACGACGCAGGCGCGCTTGCGGAACGTCAGGCTGCGCAGCGCGGCGCGCACGTCCACGACCGCCGGCACGTCGGGGTCGTCGACGTGCTCGTGGTTGTCGGTCCAGTACAGGGCGAGGCGGCGGCGTTCCCGCACGGCGCTGCGGATGCGGCTGCGGACCAGGTTGGCGACGACCCCGCGGGCGTACGCGGCCGGGTGGTCGGCGGCGCGTACCCGGTCCCAGCGGCGCCAGAGCGCGACCAGCGCGTCGGCGGCCAGGTCGTCCGCGCCGTCGGACTCGCCGCTCAACGAGTTCGCCAGACGGGCGAGTTCGGCATAGTGGTGCTCGAAGAACTCGCGGAACTCGGCGGTCGCCGCGGCGTCGTGGCCGGCGCTGGGTGTGCCCACGGGTGGCCTCTCCTCGCCCTCGCGTGCCTGCTGGCCCCGATCACGCCGTGATCCATCGTTCAAGATGGTGAACGCAATCTAAGGCAGGGCGACCCCGGCGGCAACCCCCGCGGGAGGTTCCCGCGGGAGCCGCACGGCGGCGCTTCCCGGCTGTTGACATGCGCGTAACAGGCGTGCGTTGATGGGAGGTTGGGAGCGCTCCCAACCTCTCCCGGGGAGCGTACGGACCAACAAGGAGGGCCGGCGGTGCGACACCCGACGAGAACACGGACCCGGTGGCCGCTCGCGGCCGCGCTCGCGCTGGCCGCCGGGCTGCTCCTCGGCCCGCCGCCCGGCGCCGCGGCGGCCGACCCGGTGCGGGTCATGCCGCTCGGCGACTCCATCACCGGCTCGCCCGGCTGCTGGCGCGCGGTGCTGTGGAACCGGCTGCAGGACGAGGGCCACACCGCCGTCGACTTCGTCGGGACGCTCGGCCCGCAGGGCTGCGGGGTGGACTACGACGGCGACAACGAGGGCCACGGCGGCTACCTCGTCACCAACGTGGCCGCGCAGAACATGCTCCCCGGCTGGCTCGACGCCACCCACCCCGACGTCGTCCTCATGCACTTCGGCACGAACGACGTGTGGAGCGGCGTCCCGCCGCAGCGCATCCTGGACGCGTACACCACGCTCGTGGCGCAGATGCGTGCCGACAACCCGGGGATGGTGGTGCTGGTCGCCCGGCTCATCCCGATGAACCCGCCCTCGTGCGGGGAGTGCGCGGCCCGGGTGGAGGCGCTGAACGCGCTGATCCCCGGCTGGGCGGCGGACGTCGGCACGGCCGGGTCGCCGGTCGTCGCGGTCGACCAGTGGACCGGGTTCGACACGGCGGCCGACACCTACGACGGGGTGCACCCCAACGCCGCGGGCGACCGGAAGATCGCCGACCGCTGGTATCCCGCGCTCGTCCCGCACCTCGACGCGGGTGCGTAGGGCCGCCCGGCGGGCTCAGGGCTCGTCCGTACGCGACTCCAGTTCGCGCCGGGTCTCCGCGCCGTAGACGCCGGGCTCGTCCCCGTCCAGCCCGTTGAACGACTGGAAGGTGCGCACGCTGGCGCGGACGTCGTCGTCGTACGTGCCGTCCGCCCGCTGCAGCAGACCGAGCCCGACCTGCCGCAGCCGGAGCTGCAGCTCGGTCACCTCGGGGCCCGAGTCGCCCGGCTGCAGGACCGGCGGCCCGGGCGGGGCGGGGGCGTCACCGGTGGGGGAGGAGGACGGCGGCGGGCCCGAACTCCCGGCGGCGGGCGGGGCCGTGGGCGCGACCGAGCCGATCTGTCCGTCCGCGCGGGCGTCGGCGCGGTCGTCGCCGGCCGCCTGCCGCCCGTCCGGGGGTGCGTTCCCGTCG
>NZ_BAAAPF010000470.1:0-3729 GCF_039531005.1 Streptomyces synnematoformans | reverse complement strand
GCGGCCCGGCCGGCGGCCCGCCCGGCGGCGCCGCTGGCCCCGCGTCCTCCGCCAGCTCCGCGGCCCCGTACCGCCGGACGTGCCGGTGCCAGTTGAGGATGCCCGCCATCCAGTTCTGCAGGTCGCGGACGTAGCCCTCCACCGCCTCGCGCGTCTCCCGCGACGCCCCGAGGTCCTCGAAGAGCACCGGCAGCCCGGTTTCGAGGAGGTGCTCGAACTGCCGCATCCGCCCCGTCGTGAGGTCGTGCACGATCCGCACCGCCTCCGGGTAGCCGATGCCGAAGAAGTTCTGCACCACCAGGACCCCGTTGTGGAGGTCGCCGTCGTACTCGATCTCCTTCTGGTAGGAGAAGAGGTCGTTGAGCAGACAGGCGTAGTCCACGGCGGAGTTCTCCAGCGCCCGTACGGGGCCGCTGTCGTAGACCTCCGGCGGCACACCGCTCCCGCGGCGCAGCCGGCACAGGTACTTGGTCATGTCGGAGCCGAACGCCGCCCGGCGCATCTCGATGTAGTCGACGGGATCCGGGACGCGGTTCTGCGCCAGGTTGGACAGCTCCCACAGCCAGGCGTCGAGCATCACGTCCACCGCGGCCCGGAACTCCGTCCGCTGCTCCGGCGTCATCGGCCCGGCCGTCCGCCGCCACAGGTCGGCCAGCCCGCGCTCCAGCGCGTTCACCGGCGCCGGCGCCGCCGCGTCGTCGAGCGGCATGCACTGCTTGAGCCGGTCGTTCGAGGCCCGGGCGCCGGCCAGGTCACGGGTCCGGCCGAAGACGGCCGGGTAGTAGTCGTCCCCGTACGTGCCCCAGGCCAGCCACTGCGACGCCAGGTCCAGCTCCTCCTCGTCGGCGTCCGGATGCAGACCGGCGGCGCAGAGCGGGAGGTCGAAGCCGCGCAGCCGCCGGGCGTCCCAGACGTGCGACCCCGGCACCCCGGGCTGGGGTTCGAGGATGCCCATGCGGCGGGCCCAGGCGAGCGTCCGGGGCCGGGCCGCGTCGAGGTGCCGCGAGAGCCGCAGCCGGTACGGCATGCGCAACTCCGGCACCAGCGACGGGCCGACGCGCCGGTGCGGCACGTGCGCGTACGAGCGCGACCGCCGCGCCCCGGCGGCGGCCAGCAGCCCGCGCAGGCTCACGTCGGCGGTGCCGGGGCCGGCCGGTGCGTACGGCAGGGACCGGGGGCCGGGGGCGGCGCGCTCGTTCATGTACCGGCTGGAGCGCAGGTGCCACTCGTGCCCGCCCGACTGCCAGTCCTGCAGCCCCTTCGCGTACGCCGCCACCCGTGCGCACTCCACCGGGGTGAGCCCCTCCGCGGCGGCGTACGCGGGCAGTTCGGTGAGGGCGGTGTGCTCGAACTGCTGCATGCGCGAGGTCAGCAGGTCGTTGACGGTATCGGCGGCCTCCTGCGTGCCGCAGCCGAGGAAGGTCTCCAGCACCAGGACGCCGTTGCTCAGCTCGCCCTCCGCCTCCACCTCGCGCTGGTACGAGAAGAGGTCGTTGCGCAGGTGCACGGCGTCGGCGAAGGTGTCGCGCAGCACCAGCAGCGGCCGGGACCCGGCCGCGCGGTCCGGCACCTCCGCCGCCGCGGCGTACTCCACCAGCCCCGCGGACCACGGCGCGCCGCCGACCTTGCGGCGCATCTCGACGTACTCGACGGGGTTGGCCACCCGCCCCTCGTCGATGTTGGCCAGCTCCCACAGCGACTCGTCGAGCAGGTTGACGGTGCTCCGCGCGAACCGCCGTCGCCACCCGGCCGACATCGCCGGCACCGTCCGCGCCCACAGGTCCGCGAGCCCGGCCTCCACCGGGTTGCGCGGCTCCGGCATGTCCGCGCCCGGCCCGGCCGTGTCGACCGGCATGAACGCCGGCAGCCGGTCCAGGTACGCCTTGGCACCGGCCCGGTCCCGGTCGCGCTTGAACGCCTCCACGAAGTGGTCGTCGAAGAAGAACACCCACACGTACCAGTCGGTGACCAGCGACAGCACGTCCGCGGAGCACTCGGGGTGGGTGTACGCGCAGAGCAGCGCGTAGTCGTGCGCGTCGAGGTCGGCGGTGTCCCAGATGCCCGAGCCCTCCAGCATCCCCATCCCGCGCGCCCACTCCCGCGAGTGCACCCGCGCCTGCTCGACGTGCGGGTTGAGCCGTGCGGGCCACGGCAGGTAGAAGGCAGGCAGTTCGAACGGCTGCTTAGGCGACATCCGCCCCTCCCCGGGTTCGTTCGCGTCCAGCGCCCGGGGCAGCACTACCCCCGGCATCGCCCCCGCACCCGAAGATGCACTCGTACGGGTGACGTGCCGGCCTCGTGTACGGGTCTCGTACGGGACGGTGGGCGCGGGCGTACGCGGCGGCTCAGCCGGCCCGGCGGCTGTTCTGACGGCCCGTCACCACCGGCGCAGCACGAGGGCGACGCGGATCACGAACGCCGCGGCCCCGGCCGCCTTCGCGGCGGTGAGCAGCGCCGGGCGGGCGTCGCCGTGCACCGCGTCGAAGAAGAGCGCGGGCGCGGCGACGGCGAGGAACACCGCGCCCGCCAGCAGCGCCGCCGTGACCGCCGCGTACACGATCTCGACGGTGACGGCGTCCCGTCGCGCCTGGCTCCTCGGTCCCCGCATCCGCAACCCCCCTCGTGGTCCTGAGAATCCCCCCGCACGCCCGTGTTCAATCCGTTGCACACCGGCCGTCACATGGCGCTCACGGGCTGGTACGGTGCCATGCCATGGCAACGGGGAGCGCCGAAGGCGCGGTCGTTTCTCAATGGCGGGAGATCCGCGCGGTGCACGCGCGGGCTGTGGGCGAGTTGGACCGTGAGCTGCATCGATACGGCATCGGGGCCAGCGACTTCGAGGTGCTGGACGTGCTGCTCGGCTCGGCGGACACCGACGGCAGGGCCAGCCTCCGGGTGCAGGAGCTGGCGGACCGGGTGCACCTGAGCCAGAGCGCGCTGTCCCGCCTCGTCGGCAGACTGGAGAAGCACGGGCTGGTGACCCGCGGCATGTGCCCCGAGGACCGCAGGGGCGTGCAGGTGTGCGTCACCGACGCGGGCCGTACGCTGCACGCCGAGGCGCTGCCCGTGCAGCGCGCGGTGCTCGCCCGCACCGTCGGCGTCAGATGACCCGCTGACCGGGCCGGACCGCCGGGCGGCGGGCCTCCTCAGCCCCGGCGCGGGCGGCCGGCGCGCTGCACGGCCTGCATGGCGTACGCGATGACCGCCGAGGCCCCCGCGAGCAGCGCGACCGTGCTCAGCGCGGCGCGCAGCGAGAACCACTCGGCGAGGAAGCCGATCGCCGGCGGGCCGAGGAGCATGCCGCCGTAGCCGAGGGTGGAGGCGGCGGCCACGCCGTGCGGTCCGGCCAGCTCGCCGGCACGGCCGATGGCGATGGGGAAGATGTTGGCCAGGCCGAGCCCGGTGAGGGCGAAGCCGGCCAGCGCGCCCCACACGTACGGGGAGAAGGAGCCGAGCAGCATGCCCGCGCAGGCGGTGGCGCCGCCCGCGACGAGGGCGCGGTGCTGGCCCAGCCGCAGCAGCAGCGCCGTACCGGAGAGCCGGCCGGCGGTCATGGCGAGGGCGAACACGGAGTACCCGGCGGCGGCCAGGCCCGGGCCGGCGTCCAGGGACTCCTTCAGGTGCAGCGCGCTCCAGTCGGCCATGGCGCCCTCGCCGTACGCGGTGCACAGCGCGACGAGGCCGAGCACGGCGACGAGCACCCGGACGCGCCCGGCGGGCAGCTCCGCG
>NZ_BAAAPF010000469.1:0-3731 GCF_039531005.1 Streptomyces synnematoformans | reverse complement strand
GGCCGGGCCGGCAAGGCGGACGCCCCGGAGCCGGCGGCCGGCGGCCGAGCGTCCTCCGGTTCCGGGTCCGGGGACGAGGACTTCTCCGACATCGAGGCCATCCTGAAGAAGCACGGCATCTGACGCTGCGGACCCGCCGGACCACCCTGCGCAGCCGCGGAGTCGGCCTCCGGCCCCGGCGCGCGGTGACACCCGGCCGATCTTTGTGAACGGGCCGGTTTTTCCTGGCGTGTTGCCCACCCGGGCATGGGTGCCTACGCAATCATCTGCGCGAGATGAACGATCACACGCCCGCACCGCGGCCACCCGCCCCCGCCGAGACCCGCGGTTGCCTCTTCGCCCTGTCCCAGCCGCCGTTGATGCTCTTTCTCGCCGTCGTCGGCATGCTGCTCTTCGGCACCTCGGTCTACGACCTCATCGGCTGGTGACCGTCGCCCCCGTCCCGTCCCGGCCCCCCGTCCCCGCTTCTGCCCCCGCTTCTGTCCCCGCCCCGGCCGCCGCCTCGCGCCGCCGCGCCCGGTACGCCGCCACATGCAGCCGGTTGCCGCAGGTGCGGCTGGAGCAGTAGCGGCGGGAGCGGTTGCGCGAGTAGTCGACGAAGGCGCGGCCGCAGTCCGGCGCCTCGCAGCGGCGCAGCCGCTCGCGCTCGCCGGCGACGACGAGGAACGCCAGCGCCATCCCGCCGTCCGCGGCCAGGTGCTCGGCGACGGAGGCGCCGGGGGCGAAGTAGTGCACGTGCCAGTCGTAGCCGTCGTGGTCCGTCAGCTGCGGCGTGGTGCCCGCGGCGGCCACGATGGCGTTGAGCCGCTCGGCCGCCGCCCGGTCGTCCGGGGCGGCGAAGACGGCCGAGAGGTCGCTCCGTACCGCCCGGACGGCGGCCACGTCGGAGGCGCAGAGGGCCTCGATGCCGCTGATGTCGTGCTCGTCGACGAAGCCCTGCAGCGCACCCACGTCCACGAGCGCGTCCGTCTCCGCGCCGCCGTCCCCGGTGTCGGTGTTCAGCAGCGCCACGACGGTGTCGAGCGCGCACCGGGTGTCGTGATTGATCAGCACCGTTCGCTCCCCTGGTCGGGCTGCGCGTTCCCCTGGTCGGTCCGCCGCCGACTCTAGCCAAAACGTGACACCGCCGTCGCCACGGCGGGCGACGGCGGTGCCGGTGCTGCGCTGGTGCGGTCGGATCCGGCCGTCTCCCCGAGGCTGACGGCTACGGACGGTGACCTCGGACGGGCTCAGCTCTCCGCGAGGATGTGGGACAGCTCGGTGTCGAGGTCGAAGTGGCGTGGCTCCGTCCCGGGCGGCACGGCCGCGTCCGTGCGCTTCAGGAAGGACTCCAGCGCCCGCGCCGGGGCTTCGAGCAGGGCTTCGCCCTCGGGTGAGCTGAGGGCGATGCAGACGACGCCCTGGCCGTGGCTCCTGGACGGCCAGACGCGGACGTCTCCGGTGCCGGTCGGGCGGTGGAGCCCTTCGGCGAGCAGGTCGCGGGCGAACACCCATTCGACCGTCTCTTCGGCGCCGGTGTGGAAGGTGGCGTGCACGGCGTAAGGATCCGCGGTGTCGTACCGCAGACCTGCGGGGACAGGCAGGGAAGACTCGCTCGACACAACGAGGCGCAGGTGCAGCTCGCAGCTGACCGTGTGGTTCATAAGCGCCAGGGCCTTTCGCTCAGTGTGCGCTCGGGGATTCGCACGTCGGCGAAGTCGACATGCCACCTACCGGGGCGTTGTAAACCCCTCTGACTGTTTTGCGATGTTTTTCGTAGTTCGTACGGCCTAGTGGGTATTCGCCGTACAGGGCCGTTCCGGTGAACTCTCCGGCGCGGACAGTTTGGGCTCCATGGATGCGGAGAGTAACGACGATCGGGCCTGTTGTGACGGAGGCGCGCGGAAGCCGCGCGGGTGGAAGGCCGAGCGGGGCGCACACGGATGCTGACATCGGGTAACGTGGTCTCCCGCGAGGGCGATTAGCTCAGCGGGAGAGCGCTTCGTTCACACCGAAGAAGTCACTGGTTCGATCCCAGTATCGCCCACCGCCCGACGGCGGCCCCGGCCCGCGGAAGACGCGCTCCGGCCGGTGCGGCCTGACGGCCCTCCTGCGGCAGCGGGTTTGAACACCCGGCCCGCCGCACTGTATGGTTCTGGCCGCGCCACTACGGCGTTTCCGGGCGATTAGCTCAGGGGGAGAGCGCTTCGTTCACACCGAAGAGGTCACTGGTTCGATCCCAGTATCGCCCACCCTTCAGGGCCGTTCCGCACCGCGCGGAGCGGCCCTCGGGCGTTTCCGTGTGCGCCGCCGGTCAGGCCGCCGTCGCCAGCCCGCTCGTACGCACCGGCCAGGCCGGGTCGCAGCGTTCGTCCGAACCCGTGTGCGCGAACCACGCCGTCAGGCCGCGCGCCTGCGCGCCGTGCCAGACCGCCTGCCGCGCGTGCAGCTCCGCCGCGCTCAGCTCCCCCACCCGCTCCGCGTAGCGCTGCCCGATGGCCCGTACGAGATGCAGCGCCGCCGTCGCGTCCGCCCCCGCCTCGTGGGCGCCGGCCAGCTCCACGCCGTAGTGCTCGCACAGCGTCGTCAGCGTGCGGCGGCCCTTGCGGTACCGGTCGAGGTGCCGGTCCAGCACGAGCGGGTCCAGCACGCACAGCGGCGCGCCGCTCAGGTACTTCGGCAGCGACGAGGCGCGGTGCCGGCGTAACTCCCGGTCCAGCAGCGTCAGATCGAACGGCGCGTTCATCACCACCAGCGGCACGCGGCTCGCGCACTGCGCCGCCAGCGCCCTGCCGACCTCCTCCATCACCGGGGCCGGCCAGCGGCCCAGGCGCTGCAGGTGCGCCAGCGTCAGCCCGTGCACCGCCGTGGCCGACGCCGGGACCTCCACGCCGGGGGAGACGAGCCACGAGGTGCGGCGGGGCGGCGACGTGATGTGCGGCTGCACGACGACGGCTGCGGAGAGTATCCGGTCGCGCTCGACGTCCACGCCGGTGGTCTCGGTGTCGAAGGCCGCCAGCGGCCCCTCGTACCAGAGCGTCATAAGCCCCAACTCCCTGCAGTTTTGCGGGCGGTGAGGTCAGGCCCGCCGACCGGGTGATACCCGGAACGCGCCGGATCCGAACAAGGGTTGTTTGACGGAGAGCGTGTGCGGTGACAACAGAGAGTGAGGGTCAGTAAGCCTCCGGCCGCCCGCGGAGGGTCCGGCCCCCGTCAGCTACCGGCATCGTGCGGAAGGCAGTTGCGCCATGTCCCTGGCACGGCCAGAACCGGGCGGCCTGCTTCCCGAGCGGGCCGCGTCGAAGCGCGGCGCCCCCGCCCACCCCGGCGGCGGGCACCCCGTCGGCGACGTCTCCGACGGTGTCTTCGCCGACCGCGCGCTCCGCGCGCTCACGACGCGGGTCGGCCGGGGAGGGAGACCCTGATGTACCGGCAGCCCTCCGAGCCCGACCCCGCCCGTGTCGACCCCGCCGTGCTCGGCGCCCTCCTCGCCCGCCATGGCTGGCGCCGGCACGGCGGTTCCACCGGCCGGTACGCGCGCTACACCCCGCCCGGCGACGCGCCGGGCGGCACCAGCATCCTCGTCCCCGCCGACCGCGCCTTCCCCGACTGCACCGACCTGCTCGCCGAGGCGCTCACCGCGCTGGCCCGCAGCCCGGAGCCGTCCGCCCCGCTCGTCCGCACCGCCCTGGCCGTGCCCAGCGACGAGATCAGCTGGGAGTACGGCGCCGAGCGGCGCGCCGGGCCCGCCC
>NZ_BAAAPF010000468.1:0-3757 GCF_039531005.1 Streptomyces synnematoformans | reverse complement strand
CGCCGCCGCGCCCGGCGGCGGCGTGCACCGGGGCGCGAGCGTGCTGCTGGCCGGCCCGGAGTACAAGCCCGGCGTCGCCGACTGCCGCGAGTCGCCCGCGCTCGCGATCATGGCCGACCTCGCCGAGGCCGGCGCCGACGTCGCGTACACCGATCCGCTGGTCCCCGAACTCCGCCTGGGCACCCGGCTGCTGCACAGCCACCCGGACCCGGGCGGCGCCCGCTGGGACCTGGTCCTGGTGCACACCCTGCACCCCGGACAGGACACCGGCTGGCTCCACGCCCAGCCCGGCCCCGTCCTCGACGCCACCTACCGGTTCGACAGCCTCAAGCACAGGTACCTCGTATGAAGGCCACCACCCGGCCGGCGACGGCCACGGCCCGGCCGGCGCCCGCCGACCCCGGCGTCCGCCACGCGCTGCGCCGCCTGATCACCCTGCTCGCCCTCACCCCGCTGCTGGTACTCCTCGCCGCCCGGGCGCCCGGACTCATCCGCGCGCCCCTGCTGCTCGGCTACGGCTTCCTCGTGCTGGCGGGCACCACCGCCATGCTGTTCATCGCCTACGTCCACTACGAGGACCCCGCGGAGGGAACCCTCCGCCGCCGCCCCCGGAACGCCGCCGGCTTCCCCGCCCTGCCGGCCCACCCCCGGGTGAGCTTTCTCCTCGCCGTCAAGGACGAGGAGGACCGCATCGAGGCGTGCGTACGCTCCATGGTCGTCGACGACCACCCCGACACCCAGGTCATCGTGGTCGACGACGCCTCCACCGACCGCACCCCGGCCATCCTGCGCGCCCTCGCCGCCGAACTCCCCGTCCGCGTCGTCCGCCTGGACACGAACGTCGGCAAGAAACGCGCCCTCGTCCGCGCCGCGGCCCTGGCCGACGGTGCCGTCCTCGCCTTCACCGACTCCGACTGCGTACTCGCCCCGGACGCCCTCTCCCGCTGCGTCGCCGCCCTGGTCGCGCACCCCGAACTCGGCGCCGTCGGCGGGCACGCCCGCGCGCTCAACGCCGACGACACCCTCCTCACCCGCGTCCAGGACGTCTGGTACGAGGGCCAGTTCCGCATCGGCAAGGCAGCCGAGGCCGTCTTCGGCGCCGTCACCTGCATCTCCGGCCCGCTGGCCGTCTTCCGCCGCGACGCGGTCTACAACTACCTGCCCGCCTGGGCCGACGACCGCTTCCTCGGCCGCGACTTCCGCTTCGCCACGGACCGCCAGCTCACCGGCTACGTCCTCGGCCAGCGCCGGCTGGGCCGCCGCCTCAAGGAGCGGCACGCCGACTCGCCGTTCGTCACCGCCGCCGACCACCCCGAGCTGCCCTGGCGCACCGGCTACGTCCGCTCCGCCACCGTGCACACCACCGTGCCCGCCCGGCTCCGCCCGTTCCTGCGGCAGCAGGTCCGCTGGAAGAAGAGCTTCATCCGCAACATCTTCTTCACCGGCACCTTCATCTGGCGCTGCGGCCCCGGCGCCGCCGTCCTCTACTACGGGCACGTGCTCTGGGTCCTGGTCGCCCCCGTCATGGCCGTCCGCCACCTGGTCTGGGCGCCGCTGACCGGCGCCGCGGTGCTCACCCTCCTCTATCTCGCCGGCATCCTGCTCAAGGGCGCGGTGTGGGGTGCCGCGTTCCGCCTCGACCACCCGGGCAGCACCCGCTGGCGCTACCGGCCGCTGATGAGCCTGCTCTCCGCGACCCTGCTGTCCTGGCTGCTGGCGTGGTCGCTGCTCACCATCCGCCGCGGTGTCTGGTCGCGGAGCGCCACATGAGACGCCTCACCGCGGCCCTGGCCACGGCCCTCACCGCCCTGCTCGTCGCCGCGCTCTACCTGCTCGTCCTCGGCCGCGGCCGGTGGCCGCAGTGGCCCGGGCTGTGAGGGCGCGGGCGGTGCGGGGAATGCGGGCGGTGCGGAGGCTGCGGGCGGGAGCGGTGCGGGCGGTGCCCGCCCGGCTGGCGCGGGCGTGCCTCGGCCTGCTCTCCGCCGCCGTTCTGACCGCGCCGTTCGCCGTCGCCTGGCACCTGCACGCCGATGCCGGGCAGGTCACCGCGCAGCACGCCCCGCCCGAGGCCGCCGCCGCGGCGGCGGGCCCCGAACGGCGCGCCGCGTGGCGGGCGCTGGGCGCCAGCCTGCCGGACCGCGCCGCGCCGGTCGTCCTCGCGTACCACGACATCCGCCCTCGCTCCGGCAGCCGCTACACCGTCACCCCGGAACGCTTCGACGCCCACCTGACCGCGCTGCGCGCCGCCGGCTACCGCACGCTGACCGCCCGGCAGTTCGCCGCCTACGCCGCCGGCGGGCCGGTGCCGCCGCGCTCCGTGCTGCTCACCTTCGACGACGGCACCCGCGGCCTGTGGGCGTACGCCGACCGCATCCTCGCCCGGCACCGCATGCACGGCTCGGCGTTCCTCATCACCGGCCGGACCGGCCGCACCCACCCCTACTACCTGACCTGGGCGGAGGCTGCCCGCATGCGGGAGAGCGGACGCTGGGACCTGCAGAGCCACAGCCACGACCTGCACCGGCGCGGCGCGGCCGAGGTCTCCCCGGGCGCCGCACGGCGGGACCTCGAACGGTCGCTGGCCGCGTTCGCCGAGCACGGCCTGCCCCGCCCCGTGCTCTTCTCCTACCCGTTCTCCGAGAGACGTGGCTTCACAGACGAGGTCGTGGGCCGGCTGTTCACCGCAGCCCTCACCAACCGCAGCGCCACCCCGCTCCCGCCCAGCCGGCGGGCCGCCGCCGGGGGCCGGTTCGAACGCCTGGAGGTGCTGTCCGGCACCACGGCCGGCGCACTGGTCCGGGAGGTGGCCCGGCGTACCCCCCGGCCGGCCGAGGCCGCGCCGCTGACCGACCGCGGCGCCTGGCGCTCCGCGGACCGCCGCCGTACCGCCGCCGGTGACTTCCCGTTCCGCGACGGCCGCGGGCGGCGCGCGGGCGGCTACCGGTACGCGGAGTACGCCCCGCACGCCACCGCGGACTGGGACCGCTACACGGTCCGGGCGGACGTCGCCGGACTGGCGCCGCGGGGCGCGACGTTCGGGCTGACCGCCCGGGTCGGCGGGACGCCGGTGCGGGCGCGGGTCTCGTACGGCAGGGCCCGGCTGACCGGAGACGGGGGTGCGGCGACCGTGCGGAGGCTGGCGGGCGCGTCGGCGCACCGGATCGAGCTGACGGTCAGCGGCAGGCGGGCGGAGCTGCGCGTCGACGGCACGGTCACGCTGACCGCCACGGCCCCGGGCCCGGTGGCCACCGGCGGCATCGCCGTCTCCGCCTCCCGCCCGGACCGCGGCGCCGGCTGGCCGGCGGTCCGGGCGCTGCGGGTAGAGCCGTGCGGCGGCTGCGGCGGCTGCGGCGGGGCCGGGGAGGGCTGACCGGGCGGGGCGCGGGCGGTGGCAGCGACCGGGTTACGGGGGCGGGGTGCGGGTGGTGGTGGCTGAGCCGGCGGCGCGTTGCAGGGCGCTGGCGAGCAGGGCCAGGTCCGTGGGCCCGTTGCCGAGTTCCCGCAGGGGGCGGCTGGTCGGGGGCGAGCCCATACGGGCCCACTCCAGCGGGACGACGGTGGGCCGGGCGGTCGCCGTACGGGGGATCCGGCCGGTGACCCGGGCCGCCTGGAACGGCACCGGCTCCGCCCCGGCGGCGCACAGCAGCCCGCGCCCGGGCGGCGCGTCGTCGCCGCCGTGCACGACGAACGCCGCCGCGGCGGAGCCGGCGGCGGTGGCGGCGGTCTTCCCGGGCCGCGCGGAGGCGGTGGCGAGGTG
>NZ_BAAAPF010000467.1:0-3775 GCF_039531005.1 Streptomyces synnematoformans | reverse complement strand
CGCCGCGGCCGGACCCCCTGTGCCTGCGGCCGCGCCCCCGGCGGCGGCGCCCGCGCCGTCCGCCCCCGCGTGCCCCGTGCCCCCGCGCGGTGCACCCGCGGACGCGCCGTCCACCGCTCCCAGCGCCGGGTCCTGGGCCAGGATGGCCCGCTCCCGCGCCGTCAGCTCCGGGCCCGGCGCCAGGCCCAGCTCCCGGGCCAGGTGCCGGCGCAGTCCGCCGTACGCGGCCAGGGCCTCGCTCTGCCGCCCCGACCGGTACAGCGCCGTGATGTGCGCCGCGTGCAGCCGCTCCCGCAGCGGGTGCCGGTCCACCAGCACGCCCAGCTCCGCGGCGAGCGGCCCGTGCTCGCCGAGGGCGAGGCGCGCGTGCGCCAGCTCCTCGACCGCGGTCAGCCGGCTCTCCTCCAGGCGGGCCGCGCCGGCGCGGGCGAAGACCTCGTCGGCGACGTCCTCGTACGCGCCGCCGCGCCACAGCGCCAGCGCCTCCCGCAGCCGCCCGGCCCGTCCCTCCGGGCCGTCGGCCGTACGGGCCCGGGCGACGAGGGCGGTGAAGCGGCCGGCGTCCACGGACTCGGAGGGCACGGCGAGCCGGTAGCCGCCCTGTTCCCGTACGACCAGCTCGCGGGCGGCGGGCTCCGCGGCGGCGAGGGCGCGGCGCAGCTGCCAGACGCGGGTCTGCAGCGCCCCGGCCGGGTTCGCGGGGCGGGCGTCCGGGGGCCACAGGTCCTCGACGAGCCGGCCGGCGGAGACCGTGCGGCCCTCGTGCAGCAGCAGGTCCGCGAGCAGCGCGCGCACCTTCCGCTCGGCGACCCTGACCGGCTCGCCGGCGTCCGTCCACACCGCCAGTGGACCGAGGACCCCGAATCGCATGCCTCAACGGTACGCAGCGGGTCCGACAACGGCGTCCGAGAGCGGCTCTGGAGTGGACCGAGAGCGGCGGGCCGCAGAGTCGGTCCCGTAGCCGCCGACGGGGCCGCCGACGCCCCGCCTGCCCCGAAGGGACATGCCCGTGGACACCGACCTCACCCCCGCTCCCGAAGCACCCGGCGCCCCCGATCCCGGCGGCGCGGGCGGCACCGGCGGCACCGCCCGCACCGCCGAACGCGCCGGGCCGCGCGCGTGGGCCGGGCTCGCGGTGCTGGCCCTGCCCACCCTCCTCCTCGCCCTCGACCTCTCCGTCCTGCACCTGGCCGTGCCGCATCTGGCGGCCGATCTGCAGCCCACCAACACGCAACTGCTGTGGATCATCGACATCTACGGCTTCATGATCGCCGGCTTCCTCGTGACCATGGGCACGCTCGGCGACCGCATCGGCCGCCGCCGGCTGCTCCTCATCGGCGCCGCCGCCTTCGGCGCCGCGTCCCTCGCCGCGGCGTACGCGCCGGGCCCGGAGGCGCTGATCGTCGCCCGGCTGCTGCTGGGCGTGGCCGGCGCCACGCTGATGCCGTCGACGCTCTCCCTGATCAGCAACCTGTTCCTCGACCCGCGGCAGCGCGGCCTGGCGTTCGCGATCTGGGCGGCGATGTTCTCCCTCGGCGTCGCGCTCGGCCCGGTGCTGGGCGGGGTGCTGCTGGAGCACTTCTGGTGGGGTTCGGCGTTTCTGCTGGGCCTGCCGGTGATGGTCCTGCTGCTGGTGGCCGGGCCGCTGCTGCTGCCGGAGTCGCGGGATCCGGACGCCGGCCGCGTGGATCCCGCGAGCGTGCTGCTGTCGCTGGCGGCGATGCTTCCGGTGACGTACGCGATCAAGGAGCTGGCGCACGGGGTGGCGGTCGTGCCGCTGCTGGCCGCCGCGGGGGGAGCGGGCGCGGGAGCGGTGTTCCTGCGCAGGCAGCGGCGGTTGGCCGATCCGCTGCTGGACCTGGGGCTGTTCGCGGACCGGTCGTTCCGCGGCGCGCTGCTGATCGTGCTGGTCGCCACGGTGTCGGTCAGCGGCACGTATCTGTTCGTGACGCAGTATCTGCAGCTGGTGGAGGGGCAGTCGGCGTTCCGCGCGGGGCTGTGGCTGCTGCCGCCCGCGGCGGTGCTGATCGCCGCGTCGGTGGCGGCGCCGGTGTGCGCCCGCCGGTTCCGGCCGGGGCCGGTCATGGGTGCGGGGCTGGTGTCGGCGGCGGCGGGGTATCTGCTGCTGAGCCGGGTCGAGCCGGGCGGGGCGGGGGACATCGCGGTGATCGTGGTGGCGTACGCGCTGGTGAACTCGGGCATCGGCCCGGTGCTGGCGCTCGGTACGGAACTGGTCGTCGGCGCGGTGCCGCCGGAGAAGGCGGGGGCGGCGTCGGCGATCAGCGAGACGAGTTCGGAGCTGGGCGTGGCGCTGGGTGTCGCGGTGCTGGGCAGCGTGGGCACGGCGGTGTACCGGGCCGACGTCGACGGCCGGGTGCCGGACGGCACGCCGGAGGCGGCGGCGGAAACGGCGCGCGACACCCTGGCGGGTGCGGCGGCCGTGGCGGAGGAGCTGCCGGAGCCGCTGGGCGCGGAGCTGCTGGGGGCGGCGCGGGAGGCGTTCGCGGGCGGGCTGGCGACGGTGGGCGTGATCGGCGCGGTGCTGTCGCTGGCGGTGGCGGCGGTGGCGTTCACCGCGCTGCGGGGCGGGGGCGCGGAGAAGTGAGCGCGGGGCGCGGTGGCGTGGGGGCGGCGGTGTACGGAGTCGGCCGGGGGCCCGCGGGCGGACGGGACGCGGGAGTACGGCGGTACGGCGTCGTGGGCGTACGGCGGGGACGGGACGCAGGCGTATGGCGGGGACGGGGCGTACGGCGTACGGCGTCGTGGGCGTACAGGACGGCGCCGTGGGCGTACGGGAGGGCGTCTTCGGCGTACGGAACGGCGCCGCGCGCTCCCGCGCCCCCGCCGGGTGCTCCGCGCCCCGGGCGGCACACCGGTCTCCCCTGTCACCGGGGACCGTTAGGCTGCCGGGAGGCACGAACGTTTTGCGCGCGCCGGACACGGGGCGGGCATCGAACGGCAGAGGGCAGCGTGGGGGAGAGCGAAGCGGGGGTCGGCCGGCGGCTTGCCGGGCGGTATCGCGTGGTGGGACAGCTCGGACGGGGCGGCATGGGCACGGTGTGGCGTGCCGTGGACGAGGTCCTGGGCCGGGAGGTGGCGGTCAAGGAACTGCGCGCGTTCGGGGAGGGCGCGGGACACGACGCGGCGGAGCTGCGTTTAAGGATGCAGCGGGAGGCGCGGGCAGCGGCCCGCGTCGACCATCCGGGCGTGATCGCCGTGCACGACGTCACGGAGCACGACGGCCGGCCCCTGATCGTGATGGAGCTGGTCGACGGGCCGTCGCTGGACGACGTCATACGTGAACGGGGCGTGCTGGACCCGGCGGAGGCCGCCGGGATCGGCGCGAAGGTCGTCGACGCGCTGGCCGCCGCGCACCGGGCGGGAGTCCTGCACCGCGACGTCAAGCCCGCCAACATCCTGCTCGCGCGCAGCGGCCGCGTGGTCCTCACCGACTTCGGGATCGCCGCGATGGACGACCCCGGCGACGACGGTTCGACGCGGCTGACCGCCCCGGGCGAGATGGTCGGCTCCATCGACTACCTGTCGCCCGAGCGGGCCCGCGGCGACCTGCCGGGACCGGCGTCGGACGTGTGGTCGCTGGGCGCGACGCTGTACGCGGCGGTAGAGGGCATCTCGCCGTTCCGCCGGTCGTCGACGTGGTCGACGATCAGCGCGATCGTCGTGGAGCCGCTGCCGGAGCCGCGGCGCGCGGGCGTGCTGGCGGGCGCTCTGCGGGAGCTGATGGACAAGGCCCCGGCGGTGCGCGCGGAGGCGC
>NZ_BAAAPF010000466.1:0-3777 GCF_039531005.1 Streptomyces synnematoformans | reverse complement strand
CCCGTGGGGCCGGACGACGCCGGTCTCCCCCCGCAGGACCCCGCCGTAGCAGGGCTGCGGCGCGCCGAGGCGCAGCGCGCCGAGGCGCTGTCCGCGGCGACGGCCGCCGGCGGCGCAGCCCCGGATGCGGCCCCCGGCACCCCCGGACCCGGCACTCCCGGACCCGGCGTTCGCGGCTCTGCCGCCCCGGAGCCCGGCGCCCCCGGGCCCGGCGCGGCGCGTTCCGCGCCGGAGGCGGGGGGCGGCGTGTGAGCCTCATGGTCACCCTCGCGCGGGCGGAGGCCGTGGTCGCCGGGCGGGCCACGCCGCTGGCCACGGTCCGGCACCGCCACCTGTCCGACCGGCCGCTCGTCCTCGTACCGATGACCGCGGCCGGCGAGGCCGCCGCCCCGCTCGGCGCGCTCGTCGGCAGCGACCGCGACCGCCCGCGGCTGCTGGTCGTGCCGCAGCCCCGCGACCGCGACCTGCGGTTCGCGTTCCTGGCGGAGCTGGCGGCGGAGGTGCTGCCGTACGTCGAGTCCTACACGGAGGACGGCGGCACCGCTGAGCCGCCCGCCGCCGACAGCGGCGCCGAACCCGCCCAGGAGCCCTGCGCCGACGCCGCGCAGCTGCTCGTGCCCAGCCGCGCCGGCGTCGAGTACGTGCGCCTGCTCGGCCGCTCCATGCGCTTCCGCCGCGCCGCCGAGGACGACCCCGCCGCCCCGTATCCCGCGCCCCCGCGCGTGCCGCTGCTCGGCCGGTGGCTGTCGCACTACGGCGAACGGGCCCGGGTGCCCGGAGCCGCCCTGCTGCTGTCGGCGACCGAGCTGCTCGCCCGGCACTGGGCCACCGGCCAGAGCACCGTCGAGGACCAGCACCTCGGCGCCCTGCTCGCCTGGATCACCGACGGCGCCGCCGCCGCGGAGCGCGCCGAGTCCGGCCGCGACGCCGACGGGCAGCTGCTCGTGCCCCCGGCCGACCCGGCCACCGACCCCGCCTTCGACAACCGGCTCCTCGCCCCCGCCGTCGCCCGCTACGACCGCGCCCGGGCCGGCGTCGACCCCGCCGCGGCCCGGCCGGCCGAGGACGCCGTCGCCCGGCTCGTGGAGAGCCGGCTGCGGCCCACGTGGGACGCGGTGTGGCGGTCGTACGACCTGCTGCGCGCCCTGCCCCCGGGCGCTCACGTCCCGGGCCGGTGGCTCGGCGACCGGTGGTCGTTCACCGCCCACCGCGACCGGCTCCGCGCCGGCGAGCCCCCGCAGCCGCGCCGCGACGACGCGGTGACCGCCGCCCGCAAGCTCGCCCAGCGCGAGCGGGCGCTGGCCGAGCTGGACGCCCAGGAGGCGCTGGACGACCCGCTGACGATGGCGGAGCGGCGGCTCGCGGGGCAGGCGTTCGCGTGCCGTACGGAGGCGGTGGAGATGGCGTACTCCGAGGGCCGCCGCCCCATGCCCCGGCCCCTGGTCACCGTCGTCACGGACGACGAACCGCACCTGGAGGAGGGCGCCCGGGTCTACCGCGCGCTGCCCGGCGGGAAGACGCAGCGGGCCCTGGTCGCCGGGTACGGCGGGGGGCGGGTCACGGTGCAACTGCAGGACGGCATGGGCCGCTCGCGCGCTCCCGCCGAGGGGTCGGTGCCGGAGCCGGGGGACCGGGCGGTGTGGACGCTGTTCGAGCACACGGCCCGCCGCGGCCCGGCGCTGCCGGAGCCGGAGGACACCCCGTGGACGCACGGCAGCGGGTCCGCGGCCCCGCTGTGGGAGACCCCGGACCCGATGACGGCGGAGGACTTCCTTTGAACCCTCCCCTCGTGAAGGAGGGGATTCCTGGCTCACGTTGCTCGGTCGCTCAGCGAACAACCGAGTCTGACACGATCAGCACCAGCCGGGTTGGAACCAGCCCGGTTGACGGAACGTCAACGGAGGACTCGCGTGCTTGGTTCTCGCAACGCACTGTCCGCTAGGGAGCATACCCCCTCCCGAGGTGGTCCGGAGGACACATACCACCCCGCGGCCGCCGCGCGCCTCGCCACCGAGGCCATCCTCCGCGACACCCTCGACGGCCCCTCGCGCGGCGTCCTGGTCGACTCCCCGCCCGGCGCCGGCAAGTCCACCCTCGTCGTCCGCGCCGCCCGCGAACTGGCCGCGGCCGGCCGCCGCCTCGTGCTCGTCGCCCAGACCAACGCGCAGGTCGACGACCTGGTCGACCGGCTCGCCCGGGAGCAGCCCGGCCTGCCCGTGGGGCGGCTGCACAGCAGCGACCCCCGGCCCTACGACCCCGTGCTCGACCGGCACGAGTCCGTGCGCACCGCCACGTCCCTCGCCGACCTCGCCGGGCTCGACGTCGTCGCCTCCACCGCCGCGAAGTGGGCCTTCGTCGCCGCGGCCCGGGCGAAGCAGGGCGACGGGGCCGAGCGCTGGGAGCACGCCATCGTCGACGAGGCGTACCAGATGCGCTCCGACGCGCTGCTGTCCGTCGGCGGGCTCTTCGAGCGCGCGCTGTTCGTCGGCGACCCCGGGCAGCTCGACCCGTTCAGCGCGGTGGGCGCCGAGCAGTGGTCGGGGCTGGCGTGGGACCCGGCGGCCAGTGCGGTGACGACGCTGCTGGCGCACCACCCCGGGCTGCCGCAGCACCGGCTGCCGGTGTCCTGGCGGCTGCCGGCCTCGGCGGCGCCGCTGGTGTCGCGCGCGTTCTACCCGTTCACCCCGTTCCGCAGCGGTACGGGCCCTGGCGGGCGGCGGCTGGCGTTCGCCGGGCGGTCGGACGGCTCGGGCGCCGACCGGGTGGTGGACGAGGCGGCGGCGAGCGGCTGGGGGCTGCTGGAGCTGCCCGCCGCGCACACGCCGCGGACCGACCCGGCGGCGGTGGCGGCGGTCGCGCAGGTCGTACGGCGGCTGCTGGAGCGGCGCGGCACGACGGCGTCGGAGCGCGGCGAGGCGCCGCTGACCGCGGACCGCATCGCGGTGGGCACGGCGCACCGGGACCAGGCCGCGGCGGTGCGCGGCGCGCTCGCGCGGGCCGTACCGGAGCAGGCGGCCGAGGTGACGGTGGACACGGCCAACCGGCTGCAGGGCATGGAGTTCGACGTCACGGTGGTGCTGCACCCGCTGTCCGGGCGGCCGGACGCGACGGCGTTCCACCTGGAGACCGGGCGGCTGTGCGTGCTCGCCTCGCGGCACCGGCACGCGTGCGTCGTGGTGTGCCGGGCGGGGGTGCCGGAGCTGCTGGACGAGCATCCGTCGACGGAGCCGGTGCAGCTGGGCGCGGCGGTGAAGTTCCCGGACGGCTGGGAGGCGCACCAGGCGGTGCTGGCGCACCTCGCGGACCATCGGGTACGGGCGTGAGAGCCGGCGCGCAACCCGCCCGTGCGGGCGGTCGTGCCGCCGGGCGCGGCGGCGGGGGAGAATGGGCGCCGGCCCCCAAGGCGAGTGGAGGATCTCTATGACGGAGCCGGACCCGGCCCGGCCGGCGCGTACGGACCGGCGGCCCACGCCGCGCCGCCCCGCCGCACTGCTCTTCGAGCCGCCGCTCGCGGAGCCCGACGCCGAGCACTTCTTCGGCCTGGAGTCGATCGAGGACCCCGGCGAGCTGCTGGCCCGCGCCACCGACCTCACGCTGGCCTTCCGGGCGGCGACGGACCGGGCCGTGGAGTTCCAGGCGATGGCGGCGGCGCAGCTCGCCGACCCCAAGCGCTTCGACCGGCTGACGCCGGCGGCGATCGCGGAGCGGGCGGACTGGACGGAGGACTACGCGCGCCGGATGGTCGAGTTCGGCCGTGACCTCCTGGCGAACGGCGGG
>NZ_BAAAPF010000465.1:0-3832 GCF_039531005.1 Streptomyces synnematoformans | reverse complement strand
CCGCACCTCGAACCCCTCCCGGCCGTCGGCGCGTGCACCCGCCGCGCACGCGCCGCCCAGCGCGGCGGCACGCTCCCGCATGCCGACGAGCCCGAGCCCGCCCGGGCGTTCACCGCCGGCGTCCTTCCCGGGCGCCGCGGCTCCCCCGGCCGCCCCGGCGGCCTCGGCCGACCCGGCCGACCCGGCCGACCCGGCGTCCCCGCCGGCGTCGCTCCCGCCCCGGCCGTCGTCGCGGACCGTGACCTCCAGCCCGGTCGACTCCCGCGACAGGCTCACCACCGCCTGCGCCCCCGCGCCCGCGTGCTTGCGCACGTTCGTCAGCGCCTCCTGCAGCATCCGGTACGCCGCCAGGTCCACCGCCGCCGGCAGCGGCCCGACGACCTCGGCCACCCGCTCCACCCGCGTGGTCACCGCGCTCCGCCGCGGGCCCAGCTCCGCCGCCACCTCCACCGACACCGGTGTGCCGGCCCGTTCGAGGCCGGCCACCAGCTCGGCCAGCATCGCCAGCCCCGGCGCCGGCTCGGTGGGGGCGTGCGGGTCGCCGGACTGGCGCAGCAGCCCGACGGTGGTGCGCAGCTCCTCCAGCGCGGTGCGGCCGGCGTCCCGTACGTGCGCCAGCGCCTCCTTGGCCTGGTCGGGGCGGCTCTCCATGACGTGCGAGGCCACCCCCGCCTGGACGTTGACCAGCGCGATGTGGTGGGCGACGACGTCGTGCAGCTCGCGCGCGATCCGTACCCGCTCCTCCGCGACCCGCCGCCGCGCCTCCTCCTCGCGGGTCCGTTCGGCCCGCTCGGCGCGCTCGCGGATGGCGTCGACGACGGCCCGGCGGCTGCGCACGGCGTCGCCGACGCCGGCGGCCATCCCGGTCCAGGCGAAGACGCCGAGGTTCTCGTCCGCGTACCAGGGGCGGTCGCCGAAGAGCATCATCGCGAACGTCAGCACCCCGATGGTGAGCAGAGCGATCCGCCAGGTGGTGTGCCGGTCGGTGCGCGCGGCGACGGTGTAGAGGGCGACCACGACGCTCAGCGCGATCGGCGAGCGCGGGTCGCCCGCGGAGGCGATGACGTGGGCGATGGTGAGCGCCATGGTGGCGGCGAGCACGCCCCACGGGGACCGCCGCCGCAGGACGAGGACGGCGCTGGCCGCGGTCGCGAGCACGACCTCGACCGGGCCGAGGTCGACCGGGGGCGGCGCGTTCGCCTCGCTGCCGGGGTGGACGGCGCTGATGAGGATGACGGCCAGCACGGCCGCCGCCAGCAGGGCGTCGGCCGCGCGGGGGTGCGCCCGCAGCCAGCGGGGCAGAGCGGCGAGGTGGGTCACGGCAGCGGTGCCTGCAGAGGAGGGCCGGCCCCGGTCCGGTCGACCGGGGCGAAGAGCGGCCGAGGCGGGCGCGGGCTCAGCTGGGGATGAGGCCGTCGTCGCTGAGCATGTCCCGGACCTCCTCCAGGGAGGCGTCGGGCGCGGGCAGGATCAGCTCGGACGGCTCCAGCGAGTCGTCCGGCAGCGGTGCGCCCATCGAGCGCACGGCGTCCAGCAGGGCGCCGAGCGTGCGCCGGAAGCCCGGCTCGTCGCCGCCCTCCATCTCGGCGAGCAACTCGTCGTCCAGCTTGTTGAGCTCGGCGAAGTGGCTGTCGTCCAGCTTCACCTGACCCTCCCCCATGATCCGTACGATCACGGCTTTCTCCCGTTCTTCCGAGCCCGTCGAGGGGCGGTCACTGCTTGTCGAACCGCGGCGCGTCCTGCTGCTGCGGAGCCTGCTGCTGCGTCTGCCCGGCCTGCTGGCCGCCCTCGATGGCCTGCTGCTGCTCGGCGGGGCCGCCCGCCAGCTCGGCCTTCATGCGCTGCAGCTCCAGCTCGACGTCCGCGCCGCCGGAGAGCCGGTCCAGCTCGGCGGAGATGTCGTCCTGCGCCGTCCCCGTGGGGTCGTCCAGCGCACCGGAGGCCAGCAGCTCGTCGATCGCGCCGGCGCGGGCCTGCATCTGCGCCGTGCGGTCCTCGGCGCGCTGTACGGCCAGGCCCACGTCGCCCATCTCCTCGGAGATGCCGGAGAACGCCTCGCCGATGCGGGTCTGCGCCTGCGCCGCCGTGTACGTGGCCTTGATGGTCTCCTTCTTCGTCCGGAAGGCGTCCACCTTGGCCTGCAGCCGCTGGGCTGCGAGCGTGAGCTTCTCCTCCTCGCTCTGCAGGGTCTGGTGCTGCGACTCCAGGTCGGTGACCTGCTGGTGCAGCGCCGCCTTGCGGGACAGCGCCTCGCGCGCCAGGTCCTCGCGGCCGAGGGCGAGGGCCTTCTTGCCCTGGTCCTCCAGCTTGGCGGACTGGTTCTGCAGCTGGCCGAGCTGCAGCTCCAGGCGCTTGCGCGACGTCGCCACGTCGGCGACGCCCCGGCGCACCTTCTGGAGCAGCTCCAGCTGCTTCTGGTACGAGTAGTCGAGGGTCTCGCGCGGGTCCTCGGCCCGGTCCAGGGCCTTGTTGGCCTTCGCGCGGAAGATCATCCCCATCCGCTTCATGACACCGCTCATGGGCCTCGCGCGCCCCCTTCTGACGGACTTCAGCCTCGGCACATACTCTGCAGAACCCACAGTACGGGCCCTGCTTCCATTACCGCACTGCCTGGGCGCCAATGCGCTCCTCCTGCAGGACGAACCACCGGGGGTCCGCCCTCCCGCCCAGGGAGTAGACGGCCGTAGGGGCTGCCCGTTGCCGTGCCCCCACAGATAGTGACACGCACGCCGTTGCCGGATCGTTCCCCACGGGTCTGGGTCGTACACCCGAGTGCCCGTATTCTGGGGCCTGTGTTCGGAAGCCGTTCCAAGGATGACCAGTCCGCCGAGCCCGACGAGGGTGCGGTGGAGACCAAGCATGTGCGTCCGGCCGAGGCGCCCAAGGGCAGGCCCACGCCCAAGCGCAGCGAGTCGCAGGCGCAGCGCCGCGCCATGGCCAAGACGCCGGCGACGCGCAAGGAGGCGTCGAAGCGGGCCCGGGAGGCCCGCAGGGCCGACCTCGCGCGCCAGCGCGAGGCGCTGGCCTCGGGCAACGAGCGGTATCTGCCGGCCCGGGACAAGGGGCCGGTGCGCAAGTTCGTGCGGGACTACGTGGACTCGCGGTGGTGCGTGGCGGAGTTCTTCCTGCCCATGGCCATCGTCATCCTGCTGCTCAGCGTGACGCCGTCCGCGGGGCTGAAGAACATCTCGCTGCTGCTGTGGCTGTTCGTGATCGTGCTGATCGTCTTCGACTCCATCGCGATCACCGTGCGGGTGAAGAAGCAGCTCAAGGAGCGCTTCCCGGACGAGAGCCACCGCGGCGCCCGGGCGTACGCGCTGATGCGCACGCTGCAGCTGCGCCGGATGCGCCTGCCGAAGCCGCAGGTGAAGCGGGGCGAGCGGCCCTGACGCCGGCGGGCGTACCGGCGGTCTCCGCCGCGTATGCCCGGCACGGAACCGCGCGCCGCCGCCGTCGGCGCGCTCTCGGATACGCTGCGAGCGCACTATCCGGCGTGGGACGGAGGCAGTCATGGCAGCGTGGACCTGGCGGTTCGAGAAGGCCGACGGCACGGAGACGGCCCCGGCGGTGGAGCCGGAGGACTTCACGACCCAGGGCGACGCCGAGTCGTGGCTCGGCGAGGTCTGGAAGGACCTGCTGGCGGGCGGCGTCGAGCAGGTCACGCTGCTGGAGGACGGGGCCGAGGTCTACGGCCCGATGAGCCTGGAGGCGGCGGAGGACGCGTAGCGCCGGGGCGCCGGCCCCGGCGCCCCGGACCCGGCGGGTCCCGCCCGCGCTCGCGAGCCCCGCCCGGGCGCGCGCCGCGCGCCCGCGAGACGATCGGGGTGTGGAC
>NZ_BAAAPF010000464.1:0-3835 GCF_039531005.1 Streptomyces synnematoformans | reverse complement strand
GGCCGCCGCGTCGACGGCCGGGGGTGCGTACCCGATGGCGCCGGGGGCGTACGCCGGAGCGGGCTCGCCCGCCGGGCCCGCCGGCCCCGCGGCGCCGCCTCCGGCCGGGCGCGGGCCCGTACCCGTACCCGTACCCGGGCCCGTCCCCTGCCCCGGCCGCACGTTCCCGTACGACGACGCAACCCCGCCGGTCCGCTCCTGCCTCTCCTCCCTCTCCTCCCGCTCCGGTCCCGCCGGACCGAAGCCCGCCGGCAGCGGCCCGAGCTGGTCGAACACCTCCACCGGCTCCTCCGCCGGATCCAGCTCCGGCAGCAGCTCCGCCGCCTCGGCCAGCGCCTTCCGCGCGCCCGTCGCCGTGCGGAACCGCACCTCCGGATCCGGCTGCAGCAGGCCGGCCAGCACCTGCCACAGCGGCTCCGGCACCTGGTCCGGAGCCGGCGGCACACCGCTGTCCGGGTACGCCTCCGCGAGCGCCTCGCCGTCCGGACGCTCCCCGGTGAGCAGGTACAGCGCCAGCAGCCCCACCGCGAACAGGTCCGCGGGGAAGTCCGGCTCCGCGCCCAGCATCTGCTCCGGCGCGAAGTAGCCGGGCGTGCCGACGACGAAGTCGGCGTCCGTCAGCCGCGGCTCGCCCTTGCGCAGGGAGATGCCGAAGTCGGAGAGCCTGAGGTGCGGCCGGCCGGTGCCGGTGGCCTCCAGCAGCACGTTCGCCGGCTTGATGTCGCGGTGCACGACGCCCTCGCCGTGCACCGCGGCCAGCCCGGCCAGCAGCTGGTCGAGCAGCAGGCAGACGAACCGCGGCGGCAGCGGCCCGTAGTCGCCGATCAGATGGGCCAGTGAGCCGCCGCGCACCAGGTCCATCGTGAACAGCACCTTGTCGTCGTCCGCCGCCCAGCTGGCGGGTGCCAGCACGTGCGGGTGGTCGACGCGTACCGCCTGTTCGCGGACGAAGCGCAGCAGCGTGTGCGCGTCGCTCTGCTGCAGCACCTTGGCCGCCACATAGCGCCGCCTCCGGTGGTCCCAGGCGCGCCAGACCGCGCCCACCCCGCCCCGGCCGATCGGGTCGACCAGCTCGTACCGCCCGGCGAAGACCTCACCCATGCTGCTGCGCCCGCCCCTTGTACGGATTCCTCTAGCAGTTCATCCGGCTATGACTGGTGTGCCTCGTAATGTGCTACGGCGTCCGCCGTGCGCCCCGCGCCGTAAACCCGGAGGAACTCTGCCAGCTCCGGATGCGTGGGCGTGAGGCGTTCCGCCGCGTCGATGATGTCGCCGGCGGCGGCCACCGAGCGCAGCAGCGACTGGATCTCCCGGACGACGCGGCGCACCGTCGTCGAACCGGCCGACGACTGCGTCTGCGTGTTGCCCAGCACCGACCCTCCCGCGCTCTTGCGGATGCCGTCCATCCGTTCCGCCGCCTCCGCGGCCGAAACGCTGCCGCTCGATACCTCCGCCGCCAGCTCCTGCAGCGCCTGTACGCGCTGCACCACCGACGGGTTGCCGATCTTCGCCCGCTGTCCGCTCATGAGCTGTGACAGCATCGGCGCCGAAATGCCGAGCACGGCTGCCAGCCGTGCCTGGTTGAGACCGAGATCGTCGATCAGTCGCCGGAACAGCACGCCCAGCGGTTCGCCGTACCAGCTTCGCTGTAGCTCTCGTGCGCGTTCGCTGGTGTCCTGCCGTGGAGCTCCCATGCCGTGCGGCCTCCCCAGATGTCCCCGAGTCCAGATTCGCGCTTGCGAACTGCATCCTACGGAGCGGAAACGCGCCCAGACAGACCTCGGGACGGGGAGATAAGCGGGACGCGTTCTTCCTTGTCCGCGCGGGTCTACGCGTGCCACTCCGGGCGCCCGTACGGGGGCGGGGCCGGGGGCTCAGGACAGCTCGGGCGGCGGGGTGCGCTGCTCGTCGACGCGGTCCACGCGCTCCAGTTCGCCCCAGACGATGTAGCGGTGCCGGGAGGTGTACATCGGGGTGCAGGTGGTGAGCGTGATGTACCGGCCGGGCTCGGTCTTCCCGGACTCCTCCGGGATCTTGTCGAGCACGTCGGTGTTGTACTTCGAGGTCTCGGAGAGGATGGCGTACGTCTTGTAGACGTACCAGCGGTCCTTCGACTCGAAGACGATGGGGTCGCCCTCGTCGATGTCGTGGATGTCGTGGAACTTGGCGCCGTGCCCGTCGCGGTGCGCGGCGAGCGAGAAGTTGCCGCGGCGGTCCCAGGGCATGGCCGACTTGACGGGCTCGGTGTAGTAGCCGGCGACGCCCTTGTTCAGGTCGTCGGTCGCCGTGCCCTTGCGTACGAGGATGTTCTCCTCCATCGCGGGCACGTGCAGGAAGCCGATGCCGCCCTTGAGGTCGCCGATGTTCACGGGGCGGGGCTTGCTGTCGTCGGGAGTGCTCTCCCAGGAGTCGCGCAGGTCGTCGGTCATGCGGCCGGCCTGGCGGTTGGCCTGGACGTTCGTCCAGTACAGGGAGTAGACGACGAAGAGCGCCATGAGGACGCCGACGGTGATCAGCACCTCGCCGAAGAGGCTGACGACACCGGCGACCAGGCCGCGCCGGCGGCGGGCGGGGGGCGCGGGGGGTGCGTCGCCGTCGCCGGCGGTGTCCGCCGCGGCTTCTTCCGCGTTCTCCTCCGCGGGCGCCGCTACGGCCTTTGCGCCGGCCTCCGCCACGGGTCTGCCGTCCTGCTCCTCGTCCGCCGCTGCCACCGCTTCCCCGTTCGTTCCGTCCCGCTGTCCCCGCCGTCCCGCTCTCAGTCAACGAGCGCGTCGGGCTTGCCCTTGCTGCGCGGACGCTCCTCGACCATCTTGCCCCAGACAATAAGCCGATATTTGGACGTGTACTCAGGCGTGCAGGTCGTTAGGGTGACGTAGCGGCCCGGCTCGGTGAATCCCGAGCCCTCGGGCACCGGGTCGATGACATCAGTGTTCGACGGCGATGTCGACGGCAGTGTGCTGGCCACCTCGTATATGTAGTAGGTGTCTTTGGTCTCGACGATGATCTCTTCGCCCGGCTCCAGCTTGTTGATGTAGCGGAAGGGCTCGCCGTGGGTGTTGCGGTGCCCGGCGACCGCGAAGTTCCCCTTCTTCTCCCACGGCATCGCGGTCGCGAGGTCGCCCTCCGCGTAATGGCCGAGGAGACCGCGGTCCAGGACCTTCTGCTTGTCGATGCCCTGCGCCACCGGGCGGTTCACGTCCAGGGACGGGATGTGCATGATGGCGAAGCCCTCGCCGGCCTCGAACGCGCCCGGGTCGCGGGCGTCCTCCTTGCCCGCGCCCTCGCCGCGGCTCCACTGCTCCTCCAGCTGCTTCGCCTCCTGCCGGGACTCGCGGTTGGCGAGGACGTTGGTCCACCAGAGCTGGTAGACGACGAAGAGGAGCATCAGCACGCCGAGGGTGATGAACGCCTCGCCGGTGATCCTGCTGATCAGCACGGTGCGCTGCTGCTTCGCGGCGCGGGCGGCCTTGCGGGCGCTCATGCGGGTGCCGAGGGCGCGGGCGACGTTCAGGGACATCGTCTGAACGGTGCGGTCCTCGCGGTCGCCGCGCCCGTCGCCCGCGGGTATCGCGCGGCGGCGGGGGGCGGGGGCGGTGCCCCAGGTGAGGCGTTGCTCTGCCGCGGGGTCGGCGGCTGCCGCGGGGGCGGTGGCCGCGGGGGCGGTGGCCGGGTCGGATGCCTGGCCGGGCGTCGGAGGAGGTGCCGGGTCGGCGGGCGTACGGGTTGCCCGGTCGGGTGGCGGCGCGGGGGTGGCGGGGGCGTGGGCGGGGCCGGGCATCCGGTCGGCTGCCGGGTCGGCCGGCGCGGGGCCGCCGACGAGGGCCGCGGCGGCCAC
>NZ_BAAAPF010000463.1:0-3867 GCF_039531005.1 Streptomyces synnematoformans | reverse complement strand
TCAAGGTGGTGACCACCACCTCGCTCGACCAAGATCCCCGACAGCGTCAGGCACTCAGCGCAGTTCGCTGAAGCGTTCCGTCGCGCGCGTCCGCCCGGCGACGATGATCGTGTCGTCGGCTTCCACGGCGGTTTCCCGGGTGGCGTAGGTGAAGCCCTTGCCGGGCCGCTTGATGGCGAGGACGGTGATGCCGTAGCGGGAGCGGAGGGCGCTGTTGAACAGGGGGAGGCCGATGATCTCGCCTGGTGGGTTGGTCTTCACCGTGGCGAAGTCGTCCTCGAACTCGATGTAGTCCAGCATGCGGCCCCGCACGAGGTGGGCGACGCGCTGGCCCATGTCGTGTTCGGGGTAGGCGACGTGGTCGACGCCGAGCTGGGTGAGGATGCGGCCATGAGCGTGTCCCCGCGCGGTCAGGCAGTCGAAGAAGTCGTCCCGGAAGCGTGACGCCACCTAGGCGGCGGCGCACCGGATCCCCCGGCGCACCGCAGCCCGTGCACCGGCACCCCGTTCCGGGGCCGTACCGGGGACCCCGGTTCCGCGCTACGATTCCGGCTCATCTCGCTACGGAGGGAACCCCATGGGCCACCAGGAGCGGCGGGTCGAGCTGATCGCCAAGCGGGCCGCACCGCACCTGGAACCCGGCGAGCAGATACAGACGGGGTTCGTCGCGCAGTCCGGATCGTCGATCCTCACCGCACGCGTGTGGACGTTCGTGGTCACCGACCGCGCCATCCTCATCGTGCGCAAAGGCACCGCACAGCGCCTGCCCCGCGACTTCCCCTTCGGCGAACCGTCCGGGATGTACCACACGTTCCAGATCGACCGCGCGTACAAGGTGCACCGGCAGTACTACGCGGAGATCAGGGCCGCCGACGCCGCCCTGCGCGGTACCCGGGCCGACGGCGACCCGCCGGACGGCGAACCCCGCTGACCACCGCCCCACCCCCCGGCACCCGCAGGTCGGTACCCTGGCCGCGGGCCGGGGCGCCGCGGCGCCCCGCGATTCGGAGGGCGGGGTGTGGGGTGCCGGACGCCGCGGTACGCCGGGTGGTGCTCGTCGCGTACGACGACGCGCAGATCCTCGACATCGCCTGCCCCAGCGGCGCCCTGGACGCCGCGAACCGCTTCGGCGCCGACCCCCCGTACGGCATCGGCCTCGCCACCGCCAGCGGCCGCGGGGTCCTCAGCTCCGCCGGTATCGGCGTCGGCGGCGGGCAGCGGCTCGCCGACGTGCCGGCGCGCCCGGACACCCTCATGGTCGTCGGCGGCATCGGACACGAGCGGGCCGCCGTGGACGGGGAACTGGTCCGCCAGGTGCGGCGGCTGGCGACCGGCGCCCGCCGGGTCACGGCCGTGTGCACCGGGGTGTTCGTCCTGGCCGCCGCCGGCCTGGTGGACCAGCGGCGGGTCACCACCCACTGGCGCTACGGCGCCGAACTCGCCGCCCGCCACCCGGCCGTCGCCGTCGACCCGGCGCCCCTGTACGTACGCGACGGGCACGTCTACACCTCGGCCGGCGTGACCAGCGCGCTGGACCTCACGCTCGCCCTGATCGAGGACGACCACGGGCCGGCGCTCGCCCGCGACGTCGCCCGTGAGCTGGTCACGTACCTGCACCGCCCCGCCGACCAGGCGCAGATCAGCATGTTCCTCGCCGCCCCGCCCGGTGGGGACCGCCTCGTGCACGACCTCCTCGGCCACGTCTCCGCGCACCTCGCCGACGACCTCGGCCCCCGCGCTCTCGCCGCCCGCGCCGGCATCAGCACACGCCACCTCACCAGGCTGTTCGCCCGGCATCTCGGCACCACCCCGGCGCGCGCGGTGCGCGCCGCCCGCACCGAGGGCGCCGCCCACCTCGTCCGTTCCAGCCGGCTGACGCTGGCCGCCATCGCGCGCCGCTGCGGCTTCGGCTCCGCCGAGACGCTGCGGCAGGCGTTCCTGGAGCACTACGGGGCCACCGGGGACACGATTCGCAGGATGCCGGACATGCCGCGGGCCCGCCCGCGGGCGGACCGGCAGACTCCCGGAGCATGACGCACACCGACACGGACACCGACCCGACGACCACCCGGCGGGCCGGCCTCGGCGGCGCGGCGGCCGGCGCGGACGCGGCCCTGGCGACCGGGCTCCCCGCCGCCGCCCACGCGGCAGACACGCGGCGGAGCGAGGCCCGGCGGCCGGGACGCGGCCCGCGGATCGGCGTCGTGCTGTACGACGGCTTCAGCCTCCTCGACCCGACCGGCCCCGTCGAGGTGCTGTCCCGGCTGCCCGGCGCCGAGATCACGATGGTCGCCGAACGCCGCGGCCCCGTACGCACGGACACCGGGCACACGGCGGTCGTCGCCGACCGGTCGTTCGCCGAGACCGGCCGGCTGGACGTCGTCCTCGTGCCCGGCGCCGGCAACCGCGGAACCGTCGCCGCCATGGAGAACCCCGCGATCCTCCGCTTCCTGCGCCGCGCCCACCGCCGCACCCGCTTCACCACCTCGGTGTGCACCGGCTCCCTCGTCCTCGGCGCCGCCGGCCTCCTCGGCACCCGCGCCACCACGTACTGGGCGTCGAAGGACTACCTGCAGACGACCTTCGGCGTCACCTACGTGCCCGAACGCTACGTCCACGACGGCAAGGTGATCACCGCCGCCGGCGTCTCGGCGGGTGTCGACATGTCGCTCTACCTGGCCGCCCTGCTCACCGACGAGCTGACGGCCCGCGCGGTGCAGCTCGCCGTCGAATACGACCCGCGGCCCCCGTACGACTCCGGCAACGCCGCCGAGGCGGACCCCGAGCTGAAGGAGCTGGCGCTGCGGCTCCTGGAGAAGTCGCAGCGCTAGCACGTCGACGCGGCACACCCCCGGGCGCCGCGGCACGCGTCCAGGGCCCGGCGCACGCCCCGACACGTCCGGACGTCCGATACGTTCAAGACCCCCGCCCGCGCCGGTGCCATCGTGGACCTATGAACGCAGACCTCTCCGCCGCCGCGTCGTTCATGACCACGCACGCGCGGCTGCTCGACCGCCGCCGCTTCGCACTGCTGCTCGACCGGACGGATCCCGCCGCCGTGCTCGCCGCCGTCGACGGCTACCGCAACCCCGACGGCGGCTACGGCTGGGGACTGGAACCGGACCTACGGGCCCCGGAGAGCCAGCCCGGCGGCGCACTCCACGCCTTCGAGGTGTTCGCGGAGATCGCCCCGGCCACAACCCCGCACGCGGAGCAGCTGTGCGACTGGCTCCACTCCGCCACGCTGCCGGACGGCGGACTGCCCTTCGCGCTGCCCGTGGCGGACGCCGCCGGCTGCGCACCGTTCTGGGCCGGGGCCGACCCGGCGGTCTCGACGCTCCAGAGCACCGCGTTCGCCGCCGGCGCCGCCTGGAAGGTGGCCGCGCACGACCCGGCCGTCGCGGCCCACCCCTGGCTGGACCGGGCCACCGGCTACTGCCTGGACGCCGTCGAGGCCATCGGCGACACCCCGCACGCGATCGAGCTGGCCTTCGCGATCCGCTTCCTCGACGCCTCCTCCGACACCCGGCCGGAGGCCGCCGCCCTGCTGGAACGGCTGCGCCCGCTCATCCCCGCCGACGGAGTGCTGCCCGTCGCGGGCGGCTCCGCGGGGGAGGCGATCCGGCCGCTCGACGTCGCCCCCGAACCCGGCCGCCCCGCGCGCACGCTCTACAGCCCGGACGTCATCGACGCCGAGCTGCGCCGGCTGGCCGCGGAGCAGCGGGACGACGGCGGCTGGGCGGTCGACTTCGCCTCGTACTCGCCGGCCGCCGCGCTGGAGTGGCGCGGCTACCGCACGGTCACCGCCGTGGCGGTGCTGAAGCGGAACTCCCTGCTCTGAGCCGGCCCGCACCGCCCGGGCCGCGG
>NZ_BAAAPF010000462.1:0-3933 GCF_039531005.1 Streptomyces synnematoformans | reverse complement strand
CGGCAGCAGCCGCCCGGCTCCGGAGTCGACGGAGGCGCGCAGGAACCGGGCCAGGGCGGCCCACGGCTCGTCCTCCTGCTGCAGCGCCGCGCGCGCCTGCTCGGTCAGCCGCGCGGTCTCCGCCTCGGCGATGCGCTTGACCAGTACTTCTTTGCTCGGAAAGCGGCGGTACACGGTGCCGACGCCGACCCTGGCGCGGCGGGCGACGTCCTCCATCGGGGCGCCGTAGCCCAGCTCGCCGAAGACCTCGCGCGCGGCACGCAGGACGTGCTCAAGATTGCGCTGCGCGTCGACCCGCAGCGCCGACCGGCCATTCGTCGCCAGTTCGCCCGAAGTGTCCGATCCTGTCGCGTTTGCTGACAGACGACTGCTCTGAACCTGCATCTCTGTTTCCCCCGGTTATGACAGTCTCCCCCCGGAGACTCCCCACCCTGCTTACCGGAGCGCGTCTGGTCGGGCCACTCCGGCTCGTACGAACATAGTTCAGCAGAAGTCAAGAGAGAAGGGGCTGTGGATAAGGATCGGCCGCGGGTCGGACACCACGGGCGCCGGAAATCCTCTCCGCGCCTGTGGACAAAAGTCCGAACGCGGTGCGTCATGGGTGTTCCGAGTGTTCCGAGTGTTCCGAGGCCGGGGGCGGCGGCCCCCGCCCCGGAGGCGGGCCCCGGGCGGGACCCCAGGCAGGAGGTTGCCATGACGGATCCGACGCGCGTACTCGTCGTCGGCGGCGGCAACGTCGGGATGACCGCGGCGCTGCGCCTGCAGAAGCACCTCGGCAGAGAACTCAGGGGCGGCGCCGTGGAGATCACCGTCGTCGCCCCCGACCCGTACATGACCTACCAGCCCTTCCTCGCCGAGGCCGCGGCCGGTTCCGTCCAGCCCCGCCACGTCGTCGTGCCGCTGCGCCGCGTGCTGTCCCGCTGCCGCGTGCTCTCCGGCCGGGTGACGTCCGTCGACCACCCCGGGCGCACCGCCCGCGTCGCGACGCTGGCCACCGCGGAGACCGGCGAACCGCCGCTGCAGGTGGCGTACGACCAGCTCGTGCTGGTGCCCGGGTCCGTCTCCCGGGTGCTGCCGGTGCCCGGGCTCGCCGAGTACGGCATCGGCTTCACCTCCGTCGAGGAGGCCATCGGCCTGCGCAACCACGTCCTCGAACAGCTCGACATCGCCGCCTCGACCCGCGACGCCGCCGTCCGCGAGGCCGCGCTGACGTTCGTCTTCGTGGGGGGCGGCTACGCCGGCGTGGAAGCACTCTCCGAACTTGAGGACATGGCGCGCTACGCCACCCGCTACTACACCGGCGTACGCCCCGAGGACATGCGCTGGGTCCTCGTCGAGGCCAGCGACCGCATCCTGCCCGAGGTCGGCGAACGGCTCGGCGAGTACGCCGTACGACGGCTCCGCGAACGCGGCATCGACGTACGCCTGGAGACCCGCCTGTCCAGCTGCACGGACCGCGTCGCCCAGCTGAGCGACGGCGCCCGCTACCCCACCCGCACCCTCGTGTGGACCGCCGGCGTCCGCCCCAACCCCGTACTCGCCGCCACCGGCCTGCCGCGCGGCGACCACGGCCGCCTCCTGTGCACCGCCGACCTCCGCGTCAAGGGCGAGGACGCCGTCTGGTCCGCCGGCGACGCCGCCGCCGTACCCGACCTCACCGCGGCGGAACCCGGCGCCCTCTGCGCCCCCAACGCCCAGCACGCCGTCCGCCAGGCCCGCGTCCTCGCCGACAACCTCGCCGCCTCACTGCGCGGCGCACCCCTGCGCGACTACCGCCACCGCTACGCCGGCTCCGTCGCCTCCCTCGGCCTCCACAAAGGCATCGCCTATGTGTACGGCCACCGGCTGAAGGGCTACCCTGCCTGGCTCATGCACCGTGCGTACCACCTCGGCAAGCTCCCCACCGCGGGCCGCAAGGCCCACGTGCTCGCCGAATGGACGCTCGCCGGATTGTTCAAGCGGGAGGTCGTCGCCCTCGGCTCGCTTGAGCACCCCCGGGCGGAATTCGAACTCGCCACCCGGTCGGGTCGCGGCCCTGACGGCGACTGAGCCGGGGCATGTGACCATGGACGGGCACGAAACGGCACGGAGCGAAACGAACGACGAACGAGTGGACCTGGGACTGGCACGCTTGAACTTCACGCGCTGGAGCCCCCGGCTCCCCGGATCCCCGCGCCGCACCGCCGCCGCGCGGGGGTTCCGCGGTGCCGTCCCCTCCGCCCGCGCCGGGCGGCGGGGCGGGCCGGCGGCGGCGGACCCGCCCGCCGGCGCCGTCCCGGACGGCGACCCCGGCGGTACGGCGGACGACAGGCAGGGCGACGAGCCGGGCGGCGGCGACACCGGCCCGCAACCCGGTGCCGACGCCGCCGTCGACCCCGGCGTCGAGCTGCCCGTCAGCGCCACCCTGGGCCGGCTGCCCGCGCCCGTCGCCGTCGTCCACGGCCCGGAGCACCGCACCGCCTACGTCAACGACGCCTACGCCGCCGTCTTCGGCGCCCGCGCCCCGGGCGCACCCGCCCGCGACGCCCTCCCCGAACTGGCCGAGCTGGGACTGCTGCCGCTGATGGACCAGGTGCTGCGCAGCGGCACCCCGCGCACGGTCAAGGCCCGCCGCGCCCCCGACGCCCGCTCGTACACGTTCACCTGCAGCCCCATCGACGTCGGCGAGAGCGGCGGCGTGCTCGTCTCCGCCGCCGACGTCACCGACCAGGTGGAGGCCGCGGAGCGGCTGCGCGCCGGCGAGCGGATGCAGCGCGAGGCGGCGGTGGCGCTGCAGCGCAGCCTGCTGCCGGAGAAGCTGGAGCACCCGGACGACCTGCGGGTCGCCGCCAAGTACCAGCCCGGCGGCACCGACGCCGCCGTCGGCGGCGACTGGTACGACGTCATCACCCTCGGCGGCGGCCGCACCGCGATGGTCATCGGCGACGTCATGGGCCGCGGCGTCCGCGCCGCCGCCGTCATGGGCCAGCTGCGCACCGCCGTACGGGCGTACGCGCGCCTGGACCTGCCGCCGCACGAGGTGCTGCAGCTCCTCGACGGCCTCGCCGCCGAGATCGACCCGAACCAGATCGCCACCTGCGCGTACGCCGTCCACGACCCGCACGAGGGCCGCCTGGTGCACGCCTCCGCAGGCCACCTGCCGATCCTCATCCGCGACGCGGACGGCGGCGTCCGCCGCGTCGACGAGCCCACCGGGCCGCCGCTCGGCACCGGCGGCTGGGTGCACGGCTCCGCCGAACTGCCCTTCCCGCCCGGCTCGACCGCCGTCCTCTACACCGACGGCCTCATCGAACGCCGCGGACAGGACATCGACGAGGGCGTCACCGCGCTCGCCACCGCCTTCGCCGGCGCCACCGGCGCCCCCGGCGTCGTCTGCGACCGGCTCATCCGCTCCCTCGGCGTCACCGCGGAGCACGACGACGACGTGGCCGTGCTGGTCCTGGAGCACCCGCTGCGGGACAACGGCGAGGCCGAGCTGTTCCGCGGCGCGGCGCTGGACCTCCTCGGCGGCGTCGAGGCGGCCCCGCGCGCCCGCGCCTTCGCGGACGGCGTCCTGGCGAGCTGGCGCTTCCCGGCGGAGCTGCGCGAGCTGGGCGTGCTGGCGGCCAGCGAACTGGTCGCCAACTCCCTGCAGCACGGCTCCCCGCCGATGCGGCTGCGCATGCGCCGTACGGACCGGAGGCTGATCGTCGAGGTCACCGACGGCGACGACCGGCTGCCCCGCCGCCGCAAGGCGGAGCCCGGCGACGAGAACGGGCGGGGCATCTCCATCGTCGCCACGATCGCCACCAGCTGGGGCTCGCGCCGCACCCTGGGCGGCGGCAAGGCGGTGTGGTGCGAGTTCGCCCTTCCCGGCGGAGAGAGCCGCCGCTGAAGGACCCGAGCGGGCCCGCGCGCGACGGCCGGAAACCGCCGCGTCCGCACGCGCCGGAC
>NZ_BAAAPF010000461.1:0-3948 GCF_039531005.1 Streptomyces synnematoformans | reverse complement strand
AGCGAATCAAGAAGTGTCATGCACCCACACTCACCGCCCCACCCCAAAACGGCAAGAAGCTCCCACATGGCAAGCTCTTGCCACCGCCCGACGACCAATACGCACTCGCCAAGCCGCCACCAACTCGCCGCCCAGTCCCGCCCAAGGGGCGTCACCATACTCGTGGCTGTGGAGCGGCAGGACGAGACATTTATTCATGTAACGCGGGAGCGCTCGTCCGCCGCTCCACTATCCGACTTCCCGGAGACGCCGGCATCCCGTTGCAATTCCGCGCTACCGGGGCACGCCACGCGGCGCGGTCCGCGACGGGTAACGGAGATTTCTTGCCGGCACGTTACCGGCGTATATCCGAAAGGCGTCGCCCCGGCCCGGACGGGGCCGCAGTTACGCACCCCCAACGGTGTATCACCCACACTTTTGACGCCCGCGGCAGGCACCCCCGCAGCCCGTCCGATACCCGCAAACCCGCAGGTGAGAGGGGCTCCGGCAAGGAGGTGACAAGATGTTGCCCCACTGTTTTCCTTGACGCTTGTCCCGGAGATTCCGCACCCTATCCCATATGGCTATCGCGGTGGAGAAAAGGAAGCAAGCGGACGGCAAGAAGGTCATTTTGGCAGAGCCGCGCGGCTTCTGCGCCGGTGTCGAGAGAGCCATCGAGATCGTGGAACGCGCGCTGGAGATTCACGGCGCCCCGGTGTACGTGCGCAAGCAGATCGTGCACAACGGCCACGTGGTACGCGAACTGGAGGAGCGCGGCGCGATCTTCGTCGACTCCGAGACCGAGGTGCCCGAGGGCGCGGTGTGCATCTTCTCCGCCCACGGCGTCTCGCCGCAGGTGCGCGACAACGCGGCCGGCCGGCAGCTGAACGTTATCGACGCGACCTGCCCGCTGGTGTCCAAGGTGCACCAGGAGGCGCGGCGCTACGCCCGGGACGAGCGCACCCTGCTGCTCGTCGGGCACGCGGACCACGAGGAGATCGAGGGCACCTACGGCGAGGCGCCGGACCGCACGCTCATCGTCGAGGACGCCGAGGAGGCCCGGCAGGTGGAGCTGCCGCCGGGTACGGAAGCGGCGTTCCTGACGCAGACCACACTGTCGGTGGACGACACCTCGGAGATCGTGTCGATCCTCAAGGAACGCTTTCCCGGGATCGTCGGGGCGGGCAGCGAGGACATCTGCTACGCCAGCCAGAACCGGCAGAACGCCATCAAGGCGATCGCCGAGCGCTGCGACTTCGTCCTGGTCGTCGGGGCCACCAACTCCAGCAACTCCATACGTATGGTCGAGGTCGCCGAGTCCCTCGGCACCCCGGCCCGGCTGGTCCCGTCCGTGGCCGATCTGGACCCGGGCTGGCTGGAGGGCGTGGAGACCGTCGGCGTCAGCTCCGGCGCCTCCGCGCCCGAGATCCTCGTCCGGCAGGTCATGGACCGCCTCGCCGACCTCGGCTACGTCGACGTCGAGTCCGAGGTGACCGCGAAGGAAACCGTCGTGTTCCGTCCCCCGTCGGGGCTCGACCTGCCCGGGGAGCGCGCCGAAGCGGAGGACGCCGAAGGCGGCGCCCCGGCCGCCGGTGCGGCCGCCGGGGACGACACCGAGGCATTACTCGCCCGCGCCGTCACGCGGATCGAGGACCTGCTGCGCGAGGAGGTCGAGCGCTGGGGCGGCGTCGACGCGCGGGCCGCGCAGCCCATCGAGTCCGTCGCCGAGCTGGTCGCCGCGGGCGGCAAGCGGCTGCGGCCGAGGTTCTGCATCAGCGGCTACCTTGCCGCCGGCGGCAAGCTCGACGGCTCCGCCGCCGAGGACGCGGTCATCAACGCGGCCGCGGGCCTGGAGCTGCTGCACGCCTTCGCCCTCATCCACGACGACGTCCTGGACAACTCCCCCACCCGCCGGGGCCGGCCGACCACGCACGTGAAGCACGCCGGCATCCACGCGGAGCACGGCTGGGCCGGCGAGTCCCGCCGGTACGGCGAGAGCGTCGCCATCGTCGCCGGCGACCTGGCCTTCAGCTACGCCAACAAGATCACCGGCAACCTGCCGGAAGCCGCCCGGGATATCTGGACGTACCTCGGCTCCGAGATGCTCATCGGCGAGCAGCTCGACATGGCGCTGGCCGCCGAGCTGACCCCGGACCCGGACCTGGCCCGCTGGGTCGCCGTCTGCAAGTCGGGCCAGTACACGATCCACCGGCCCATGGCCCTCGGTGCCGCGATCGCCGGCCGCGCGGACCTCCACGAGGCGTTCGAGGCGTACGGTGTCGCCGCCGGCGAGGCCTTCCAGCTCCGCGACGACCTCCTCGACGCCTTCGGCGACTCCGCGGCGACCGGCAAGCCGGCGGGCCTTGACCTCAGTGAACACAAGATGAACCTGCTGCTGGCCCTGGCGGCCACCAAGGACGCCGACGTGGCGCGCCTGGTCGCCGACGGCGAGAACTGGGACCCCGACCGGCTCCGCGCCGCGCTGCTCGCGTCCGGCGTCCGCCAGGAGGTCGAGGACCGGATCGACCAGCTCGTCGAAACCGCGCGGACGGCGCTGCAGGGCGCGCCGCTGGCGGACGGCTGGCGGGAGCGGCTGGACGAGATGGCCAAGCAGGTCGCGTACCGCGACCGCTGACACAGAGCGAGACCCGCGGGGCCCTCTTCGGCCCAGCAGGACCGAACCGAGAGGATGAACAGACGTGGTGGACCTCGGCATGCCCAAGGTGCCGCAGCAGGTTGCTCCCCGACGGGAGAGCCGGCAGCTGAAGCTCGGGCACGACGACAGAGCCGTGCTGGTGGGCGGCGGTGCGCCGGTGAGCGTGCAGTCGATGTGCACGACCGTGACGGCCGACGTGAACTCGACGCTGCAGCAGATCGCGGAGCTGACGGCGTCGGGCTGCCAGATCGTACGCGTCGCCGTGCCCTCGGCCGACGACGCCGAAGCCCTGCCGGAGATCGCGCGCAAGTCGCAGATCCCGGTGATCGCCGACATTCACTTCCAGCCGCGGTACGTGTTCGCGGCGATCGAGGCGGGCTGCGCCGCGGTCCGCGTCAACCCGGGCAACATCAAGGCGTTCGACGACAAGGTCGGCGAGATCGCCAAGGCCGCCGCGGAGGCGGAGGTGCCGATCCGGATCGGCGTGAACGCGGGTTCGCTGGACAAGCGGCTCATGGAGAAGTACGGCAGCGCCACCGCGGACGCACTGGTGGAGTCGGCGCTGTGGGAGTGCTCGCTGTTCGAGGAGCACGGCTTCCGGGACATCAAGATCTCCGTGAAGCACCACGACCCGATCGTGATGATCAACGCGTACCGCAAGCTGGCCGCGGCCTGCGACTACCCGCTGCACCTCGGCGTCACCGAGGCCGGCCCCGAGTTCCAGGGCACCGTGAAGTCCGCGGTGGCCTTCGGCGCCCTGCTGGCCGAGGGCATCGGCGACACGATCCGGGTGTCGCTGTCGGCGCCGCCGGCCGAGGAGGTCAAGGTCGGCGCGGCGATCCTGGAGTCGCTCGGGCTGAAGGAGCGCCGGCTGGAGATCGTCTCGTGCCCCTCGTGCGGCCGGGCCCAGGTGGACGTCTACAAGCTGGCGAACGAGGTGACCGCCGGGCTCGACGGCATGGAGGTCCCGCTGCGCGTCGCCGTGATGGGCTGCGTCGTCAACGGGCCGGGCGAGGCCCGCGACGCCGACCTGGGCGTGGCGTCGGGCAACGGCAAGGGGCAGATCTTCGTCAAGGGTGAGGTCGTCGCCACCGTTCCGGAGTCGAAGATCGTCGAAACCCTCATCGAAGAGGCCATGCGCATTGCCGAGGACATGACGGAGGAGGAGGACGCGCCCGTCGGCAAGCCGCAGGTCATCACCCCCTGAGGCGGCCCGGGTCCGTTCTGTCGAATTCGTGAGGATGAATCACCAAGTGAACGCCAAGTCGTTGGTGTGTGGTGGCCAAGCGGGGTGGCGGATGCTGGGTGGGCGT